>JBDUCG010000022.1:0-13917 GCA_040003565.1 Chloroflexota bacterium
CGATGTGAGTGTCGCGCAGGCGACGAAATCTCCCGAGCCATCGCGCGGTAGTCGGAGTAGAACAGCAGGTGCGCGCAGCACCGCGAAGGAGAACTGACGTGCCCATGACAAAGGAATCGCTCTTCGAGACGTTCCACATCGATGAAGAAGGCGTCGACCGCGTCATCGAGCGCGTCAAAGCCCTGATCGAGGAAGGGAATGCTCGCCGGCTTCTGGTCAAGACGCGTGACGGCGTCACGCTCATCGAAGTCCCACTCACGCTCGGTGTCGTCGGCGCACTCCTACTGCCGGTCTGGGCGGCGATCGCGGCCGTCGGCGCGATCGTGACGGACGCGGTGGTGACGGTCGAGAAGCGCACCGACGACAAGACCTAGCCTGGCAGGCTCTTCCGGCACCGCACGCCGCATCGCCATCGGCGGCATGCACATCGAGTCGAGCACGTTCTCACCGCACCGAAGCGCGCCGGCCGACTTCACCGTGACGCGTGGCGCGCAGCTGCTCGCGCGGTACGACGATCTTCCGCTTGGTGTCGACTGGCTTCCGACCGTTCACGCGCGTGCGCTGCCCGGTGGTGCCGTCGAGCGCGACTTCTACGAGTCGATCAAGGCGGAGCTGCTGACCGGATTGCGTGATGCGCTTCCGCTCGACGGTATGTTCCTCGACATCCACGGCGCGATGAGCGTGGTCGGCATGACCGACGCGGAGGGCGATCTCGCCACCGCGGTGCGCGAGGTCGTCGGACCGGGCGCGCTGATCTCGGCGTCGATGGACCCGCACGGCAACATGTCACGCCGTCTCGTGGTCGCGCTCGACCTCGCGACGTCGCATCGCATGTCGCCACACGAGGATGCACCGCTCACCAAACGGCGTGCTGTCGCGAACCTTCTCGCGTGCCTCGGTGCGAACGTGCGGCCGCGGAGAGCCTGGGTCCGTGTGCCGGTGCTCCTCCCCGGCGAAAGGGCTTGCACGCGTGATGAGCCAGCGCGCTCGATCTATGGCGGGCTGGGTGAGATCGAGCGGCGTGCCGGGATCATCGATGCGTCGGTGTGGATCGGCTATGCGTGGGCGGACGAGCCGCGCTGCAGTGCGGCCGTGGTCGTCAGCGGCACCGACGAGGATGCGATCGCCCGCGAAGCGCGCGGCCTGGCCGAGCGCTACTGGAACGCGCGCTCCGATTTCGCGTTCAGCACCGCGTCCGGCGATGCGGACTGGTGCATCGCGACCGGCCTTGCGGCCGATCCGCGTCCTTTCTTCATCAGCGATTCCGGCGACAACCCAACCGCCGGCGGCGCGGGCGACGTCGCGTTCACGCTCGAGCGCCTGCTCGCGCAGCCCGCGCTCGCATCCGGGCAGGCGACCGCGATCTGGGCGAGCGTCGTCGATCCGAACGCGGTCGCGCAGTGTGTGGACGCCGGCGATGGCGCGACCGTTGAACTGCGCGTTGGCGGCGCGTTCGGATCGCGCAAGGGCGCGAACGTCGCGCTGCGCGGCGTCGTGCGGCACCTGAGCTTCGGCGATCCGTTCGGCGGCGACATCGCGGTCGTCGCCTCGGGCGGCGTGCGCGCGATCCTCACCAGCCGCCGCAAGCCATTTCATCTGCTCAGCGACTTCACGCAGCTCGGTCTCGATCCTGCCGCACACGACCTCACCGTCGTGAAGATCGGCTATCTCGTGCCCGAGCTCTATAGCGCGGCGAAAGGCTGGGTGCTCGCGCTGACGCCGGGCGGCGTCGACCAGGACATCGTGCGTCTTGGCCACCAGGGACTGGACCGCCCGATCTATCCATTCGATCCCCAAATGGCGGCACCGGACTTCACTCCCGTCGTTTTCTGACAGCGCGGGTTCCAGAACGGAAGCAGTCCGGCTCTGCGGAGGGGCCTAGGACGGCCCACCGATGACAAAGACGCCGTCCGGCGTTAGTCCGTGCAGGTGAACGAAACCGAGACGACGCCCGCGCCCGCCGCCGGCGGGCGGCAGGTCGGCCAGAGCCTCGCGGGCCGCTATCGCCTCGCGATGTTCAAGGGCGGCGATGACCTCGCCGATGTGTGGCACGCGCTCGACGACCAGACCGAAAAGGTCGTGACGCTCGAGATCCTGCGCGACCGCGACAACGAGGCCGCTCGTCAACGCTTCCTCGCCGAGGCGCGGCGCATGGCTGCGATCGAACGTCCGTCGGTGATGCGCGTTGCCGCGATCCACGACGACACGACGGCCACGTTCATCGTGTTCGAGCACCTCATCCCGCTTCCTGTCGTTCTCACCGAGCTCAGCGCGATCGCGAAGGACGTGAAGCCGGCCACGAAAGCCGCCGCGTCCACGCTGTCCGCTGTCGTCGGTCCGACACGATCTGCCTCGTCCGTGGATGCCGTGTCGGCCGCGAGCAACGACGTGCCCGTCGAGCCCACGTACGCCGTCGTCGATCTCGATGCGCCCGACGAGCTCGTCGTCGCGCCGGACTTCGCGATGACCGCGCCGCTGCCCGAAGCGCCGCAGTCCGTCTCGGGAACGTTCGCGTCAGCGAAGCCCGATGTCTCGGATATCGCGGCTCGCGTGAAGTCGCGTGTTGCCGCGGATGCGCGGCTCCTCGCGAGCGATCTGAAGCTGGACGGGATCGTCGACGACCTCCGCGCGGTCCTTCCCAAGGGCGTCGGCCTCTCGCGTGTCGCAGCCCTCGCCGCGAGCGTGACCGCGCGCGCGCGAGACCTCGCAGGTGGCCTGACGAGCCTGCGCGCGCCGTCGATCCGCACGGGCACGCCATCGGCTCGCGTGGCGCAGCCCGCCACCCCCCGCAGCGCGCGCCCCGGCGTCTCGCTTCCGAGCATCAGATTGCCGCGTCCGAGCATCGGGCTGCCGAACCTCACGCTTCCGGGCATCGCGCTGCCGCGTCCGAACGTCGGGTCGCTCGCGTCGGGCGTCGCGTCGCGCGCTCTCCCGCTGCTCGACCGCGCGCGTGGGAACCGCTTCGTTCTCGGCGGCGCGGTGCTCGTCATCCTCGCCGCTGTCGTGATCGTGTCGCCGCTCGATGACGCGATCACGAGCGTCATCTCACGGCCCGCGGCGAATCCGACGGCGACACCGAGGTCTGCTCTCGCGCCCGCGCCATTCGAGGTCCCGCCACTGAGCGCCTACGGCGCGGCCTTCGAATCGCAGGGCGCGTATCCAACGTCCGCCCCGAACGGAAACGTCGAATGGGTCGTCGCGCTCCGAAACACGGGCTCCGCCGGCTGGTACCGCGGCATCGAGGGCGCGCAGGCCGCGCTTGCGATGCCCGATGGTGCCGGCGTCGCCGTGCAGTCGACCGAATATGTCGGGCCCGGCCAGGTGGGCTGGTTCGTCGTGCACTTCCGGGCGCGCGCGGAGACCGGTACCTACACCGTCCAGCTCGTGCCGCGCATCGACGGCCGCGGACCGTTGCAGGACCTCGGCATCTTCACCGTCGTCACGGTCGCCAAGAACCCGTAGCGTCGCGTCATGCGACGCGTCGCCACCGCCTTCACGCTCCTGCCCTTCGCGCTCGTCGTGGTCCTTGCGCTCGGACTCGGCGTCGCCGGCCGTCTCTCGACGCACGATGCGGTCAAGGTCGGTCCGACGCCCACGCCGACGCAGACCACGGTGGTGGTCCCGACCAGCGCGGCCCCGACGCCGACCGCGACGGTCACGGCGAGCGCGATCCCGGCCTCCGCGAGCCCTTCGCCGAGCGCGTCTAGGACCTCGCTCGCGAACGATGCGACGGAGATGCTGCGCGTCCACAACGACCTTCGCGCGGCGGTGGGCGCGCCGGCGGTCCGCGCGGATGACCGCGTGACCATCGCGGCACAGCGTCATGCCGAGTACCTCGCTCGCAACGACATCCTCGGGCACGACGAAACACCCGGCGCGCCGGGCTTCAGCGGCGTATTCGTGCGCGATCGGCTCGCGGCGCTGGGATACACCGACGCGACCGCCAGTGAGGTGGCCACATCGTTCAGCTCGGGCACCGATGGCGTGCGGTCGCTGTGGGTCCTTCCATATCACCGGCTCGGCCTCATGCATCCGCACGCGATCGTCGCCGGCTGGGGTCACGCGGAGACCCTGGGCCGCACCATCACCGTGGGCGTCATCGTCTACGACTTCAGCGCGCCGGCGCCCGACCGCGTTCGCGCACCGGCGCCCGCGCAGCGTGTCGCGGGTACGTATTCCGGAGAAGAGACCCCCGACGTCCTGCCGGCCGGCGCGTCGCGGCCAGTCGGCTATCCGATCATGGTCGTGTACTCGAGCGCCCGCGCGGTCGACCTGCGCGGCGCGCGCATCACCCAGGTCGGTGGGTCAGATTTCGCATATCACGTCGTGCCGCAGCTCTACGAACGCGACTACGTCGCGATCGTTCCCGCGGCTCCGCTCACGCCGGGTGCGCGGTACCGGGTGCATCTCGATCTCACGGTCGCGGGCGCGGAGACGGTGGAGGAGTGGGAGTTCGAGGCCGGACCCTAACGGCGCGCGGCTATTTGACGGTCACCACCGCGTGAATGCCGAGGTCCGCCAGCGGGCCGCGGCCGTTGATCGCGGGACGCAGGCGGATGGTGTGCTGGCCGAACGCGCTCGGCGCGCGGAAGTGCGCGACGAACCAGCCGACCTGGCCTGGTCCGACGTACTGCGTCGACTGCACCGCGACGACAGTGCCGTCGTCGAGGATGAGCGAGGCCTGCGCGCCGTCGACCCCGCGATACCAACCGGCGGAGCCCGTGTTGCGGAGCGCGAGCGTCCACTCGACCGTGCTGTTCGGCGATGCGCTCGGATACGGTGCCTGTGACTCGAACGCCGCGCCGTACGCGCTGAGCGGCGGTACGTCGAACGCCGGCCGCACCAGCGCCGGCATCGCGGCCGCGCTGGCATCGGCCGTCGGATGCGCCTGTTGGAGCAGCAGGCCGGCGACGATCAACGCCGCCGCCGCGACCTTGAACGAGAGCTCCGGTCGCGACCTTGCGAACAGCATCATCCGGCGTCCCGCGCCGCGCGAGAACACACCCGCGACGACCTCGCGTGCGCGGCGCGTCGCACGTTCGAGCGCGGCGATCTCCTCGTCGATGACGACCGCGGCCGCGATGCCGTATACGAACGTGCGCGGACGTCCGTACCTGCGTGCCGGATCCGGCTCGAGCCCGCGGCGCAGCACGCTCGCGACGCGCGGCGTCGGGTGCGCGCCCAGGAGCTCCTTCGCGATCGCCGCGAGCCCGTAGACGTCGCTCGCGCGCGACGCCGTGCCGCCGGCCGCGATCTCGGGTGACGCGAAGCCGGGCGTGCCGCGCGCGACCTCTGGTGCGTGGCCGATCGGCTCGGCGATGCCGAAGTCGAGCAGCCGCGGCCGCCCGTCGGATCCCATCAGGACGTTCGCGGGCCCCAGGTCGAGGTGCACGAAGCCGTGCGCGTGGAACGCCTCGACCGCGTCGGCGATCTGGATCATGAGGAGCGCGATCTTTCGCGGCGCGAGGGCCGGATGTGTGCGTGCGAACTGATCGAGAGGCTCGCCTTCGACCTGCTCGAACGCGATGAGCGTGTCGCCGAGCGCCTCGTGGATGCCGAGCACCGGGACGATCGAAGGGTGGTCCAGCGTCTCGAGACGGCGCGCCTCCGCCAGGAAGTGGCGGCGAGCGTCGGAGTCGTGCGGGTCGCGGAGGATCTTCACGGTGACGGCACGGTCGCGCGATTCGTCGTAGGCGCGCCAGACGTCCGCCGCGCCGCCGGAGCCGATGTGCGTCGAAAGACGGTAACGCCCGGCCACGACCGCGCCGACGTCGCGGCCCGCGGGCGAGAGCACCTCGGTCACGTCTGAACGCTTCATCCGAACGCTTAACGGGCCACCCGGCCGCGCGCTGCGTTCCGCGCTAACGGGGCAGTACGACCGTACCCCTTGCCATCTTGTCCATCGCAGGGGGAGAAGGCCCTGCAAGCCCCCTTTAGCTCGCGAGCCCGATGTCGAACGTCGCGGCATACGCGTCGCCGTTCTTGACGACGCTGAGCGTCAGCTTGCCGCCGCTCTGCTGAAAGATGCCGTCGGCGGAGTTCCGCGTGATGCCCTGTGTTCCCTTTTGCGAATACGGGGACCCCGTGAACACCTGCGTGCTCAGCGCGTCGTCGAAGAAGAGCTGCGAGGTGAATTCGCTCGACGCCGTCGGCCGGATCTTGAAGTGGATGTGCACGGCGCGGCCCTGGTACCAGCCGGGATACACCGTTGTGAACTTCGCGCTGCCCGAGGCGTCGGTGTTCTGGTAGCCGCGCAGGAACTTCTGACCGCGCGCGCTGTCGACGTCGGAGTACACGCCGAGCGCGTCGCAGTGCCAGACGTCGACCATCGCGCCGCTCAGGGCGGTGCATGCGCTGCCGGTGACGCGCGAGACCACGAAGTTCAGGGTGAGGAGCGCGCCGGGCCGGATGACGCTCGTGCCCGGATCGGAGCGGATGTCGCTGCGGTTCAGCTTCTCGTCGACGAAGTACGGCCCCTCGGTGAGCGCGGGGCGCACGATGCACGACGGAAGCGTCGTGACTGCCGACGCCGCCGCGGCCGCGGTGGTCGCCGCGGCGCTGGTCTGCTGCGCGGTCGCGGTGGGCGACGCCGACGTGAGCGCGCCGGGAGCGCACGCGACGAGGAGGGCGGCACCCGATCCACCGAGGATCGCGAGCACCTCCCTGCGGCTCAGGATCCGGCCGACCTGGGCATCGTCGTTATCCAGCGTGTCTTGCCTTCTCATGCGGGACATTCCTCTCTATGCCTTCGTCGTCGCGACCAGGTCGACGACGACGCGGATCTCGTCGACGACGCTGACGACCCGGAACGGCACGGAGGGCGCCGTCATCCCGAAGTCGGCGAACTTCCAGCTTGGCGCTGCGCTGGCCGTCGCGGTCAGCTGGTTGCCGCTGCGCGTCGCGACGACGTCAAAGGTCACTTCCTTTGTCTTGCCGTGGATGGTCATCTGACCCGTGAGCTTGAACGTGAATTCGCCGCTCCCCGGCATCGGCAGCGTGAGCCCGCTCGTCTTCGTCGGAACGAAGTCGGCCTTCGGGAACTGTCGCGTCTGGAGCGTGTCCATCTTCACGAAGTTGTCGCGGTCGCGCTGATCGCTCGCGAGGGTGGTGAGGTCGAAGGTGATCTTGGAGTCCGAGGAGAACGTGCCGTCGTCCTTGAGAGCGAACGCGCCGGTCGCGCCGGTCGCGACGAGGACGGCGTCGGATGGCAGGTTCACGCCGACCAGCTGCTCGCGCACACGTACCGTCGCCTTCGAGGTGTCGCTGATCGTCCACGTTCCCGTGGTCGCCGCCGCGGTGCTCGCAGCTGCGGCGGTGGTCGCGGTCGGCGTGGGCGTCGAGGTTGTCGTGGCGGCCGTCGCTGCCGACGCGCTCGGTGTCGCCGCTCCGCCACACGCGGCGAGCAGGAAGCTCGCGGTGGCGAACGGGACGGCGATGCGTGATAGATAACGAGCCATCATTGGTGCCTCCGCGTTGTGTTCGATCGACCTTACACGCGGCTGGACCGCTTCGCGCTAAGGATTCGCTAAGAAATACTCGCGCCTCACGCACGCATGAATTCGGCGAGCAGGCGATGGAAGTGGTGCACGCCGCCCTCGCGCGCGGGGGAGTAGCGCCCGCGGTCGTACAGGCGCGACCGCACGCCGCGCTGGACGGCCTCGACGATGGCCTCGTCCTCCCGCTCCACGCGATCGAGCCCGCCACCAGCGCCCTGCTCGCGCTTGCTAGCGTCCCATACGAACGGCAGGAACGACACGCGGGTCCGATCGACCGCGAGCGGCACGACGACGTTCACCGAGATCCCCCACGGATATACGTTGAACATCGTCGTCGGGAACAGCCAGTAGTAGTACGCACCCACGTGCCTGCCCGCATCGGCGTGGGCGCTCGGTGCGGTGAACGCCGTCTCGCCCGGCTTGGCGACGGCGAGCTGCAGGACGCCGTACCGCTCTAGCTCGACCGCGTACGCCCCGTAGTCGATCACCGCGGCGAGGCTGTTGTGGACGTACGGGATGTGAAAGCCCTCGAGGTAGTTGTCGATGTACAGCGCCCAGTTCGCGTTCACGACGTAATCACGCGTACCCGTCGCATCGAGGACGAGCTGGTCGAAGGGCAGATGGTCGAGGCGCGCGCGCATCGGTGCGACGAGGTCGTCGAACGGCATCGCCGGTGCGAGCGCGACCATGAGGAAGCGCTCCCACGCTCCGAGCGCGACGTGTGGCAGATCGTCGGCCGGTGAGGGAAAGTCCGCTGTCCCTTCGAACTCGGGCATCGAGTGGAACCGGCCGTCGAGCGAGAAGCGCCGGCCGTGGTAGCGGCAGCGCAGCTGTTGCTCGTGCCCCGGTCCGTCGACGACGAGCGTGCCGCGGTGCGTGCACACGTTCGATAGCGCATGCACATCGTCACGCGCATCGCGCGTGAGCAGGAGCGGCTCGTCGAGCGCGCCTGGTAGCAACGTGAACGGATAGACCTGCCCGGCGACCTTCACGACATCGTCGTGCGCGGCGTACTGCCAGGTCTTCGCGAATACAAGATCGCGCTGCGCGCGAAAGAGCGCGGGATCGGAGTAGACGCGTGCGGGGAGCGTCCTCGCAACGCGAATGTCCTGGTCGATGACGAACTCCGCGCCGCTCACCCGCGCGATGCTAACGACGCGAGGGCGGGGCGCCGAGTGCGGGGTGACGCTGCGTCGCGACCAGGAGCACGAGCGCGACGAGCGCGAGCGCCGCGGGCGCGAACGTCGGCGCGGGCCCGACCGCCTTGCTGAAGGCGGACCACCAGCGCTCGACCTCTGACATGCCGGCCCACAGCTGTTCGTAGCGCTGGTCGAGGGGACCCGCGACGTAGTTCTCGTTGATGTGCAGCGCGACCCCGACGGCTGCGGCGATCATCACCGCACCCGCGATGACGCGCGCGCGCCGCACCGCGGCCGCCGTTGGGCGGCGCAGGAGGAGCAGCGCCGCGTACGCGAGCGCGATGAGGCAGAACCACGGAACGAGACGGACCGGCGTGCCCCAGTGGCGCTCGACGAGAAGCTCCGCCGTGAGTCCTGCCGTCGCGACAACGACGAGGCCGACGAGGCTGCGGCGCAGGACCGATGCGTCGTCCGTCACCGCGGCGGCGTCGGCCTGCATCACGGCAGGCTGAGCGCCGCCAGGATCCGGCTGAGCGTGTCGGCCGACGGGTTGTACTTCGCGAGGTTGCTCTTCAGCTTGGCGAACGACGGGTCGTCCGCCGGATACGGCCGGTACTCCTGGACCTCGATGACCCAGCGCGAGGCGTTCGGAACGCCGGCGGCTTCCATGGCCGCCTGCAGCTGCGCGGCGGTCGCGTTGTTCGCAGACGCCTTCGTCGTCTGTGCTGCCGTCGCCGCGGTGGTCGTGGTCGCTGCGGTCGTCGCTGCCGGTGTGGCGGTGGCGACCAGTGAGCCGGCGGTCGCGCTCGCGACGGGCGCGCCCGCGGCGCCGCCGCATGCGGCGAGCAGTACGGCCGCGGTGATGAGCGCGGAACTCACGCGTTTCATATTCAGCAGTTCTCCGTGTCTTGGATGACGCTACAAGAACACGTCGCCGCGCTCGTTGCATGAAATCCGCATAAGGATGGCCTCACGAGCCTGCGGCGCGAGCGACAGCCACAATGGAACGATGCCCGAAGCGTTCGCCCTCGTCCTCCATTCACATCTGCCCTATGCCCGCGGGGCGGGCCGCTGGCCGCACGGCGAAGAGTGGGTGCACGAGGCGATCCTGGGGACGTACCTGCCGCTCCTCGGCCTGCTCCACGATCTCCGCGAAGCGGGCGTTCGGTACCAGATCACCATCGGCCTCACGCCGACGCTCATCGAGCAGCTCGCGGATCACGACATCGATACGCGTTTCCTCGAGTACTGCGACGACCAGATCCTTCGCGCGGACACGGACGTTCGGCGGTTCGTCGGCGACGGCAACACCGATCGCGGCTCGATCGCGCGCTTCTACGCCACGCTGTATCGCGCGCACAAGGATGCCTACGTGCGGCGCTTCGGTCGCGATCTCGTCGGCGCGTTCGCGGATCTCGCGCGCACCGGGCACGTCGAGATACTCACGTCGGGTGCGACGCACGGCTACCTGCCGCTCCTCGATCGCGCCTCGGTCCACGCGCAGCTCGGTGTCGGTACGCGGACGACGCGGCGCCTGCTCGGCGTCGAGGCGCGCGGCATCTGGTTGCCGGAGTGCGCGTACGCGCCGGGCCTGGAGAACATGCTGGAGGCGCACGGCCTCACGCACTTCTTCACCGACGCGGCGCTCCTCGGCGGAAAGCGTCTGGTCACGGAGGGCCACGCGTTCGAAAGCGAACGCAGCGGCAGCGCGCTCGACGCGCCGTTGATCGCCGCGGCGGACGACACGCTGCGTCCATATCTCGTGCGTAAGTCGAACGTGGTCGCCATCGCGCGGCACGACAAGGTGTCGGGGCAGGTGTGGTCCGCGATGATGGGCTACCCGGGCGAGGCCGCGTACCGCGAGTTCCATCGCAAGGACGACCGCAGCGGGCTGCGGTACTGGCGCGTGACGGACACGAAGACCGGGCTCGGTGCGAAGGAGCCGTATTCGCCAGGCACCGCGGCCGATCGCGTGCGCGGCCACGCGGTCCATTTCGTCGGTCTCGTGCGCGACACGCTCGCGGCGCATCGCGCGGAGCGCGGCGCCGATGCGCTCCTCACGGTGACGTTCGACAGCGAGCTCTTCGGGCACTGGTGGTTCGAGGGCGTCGACTGGCTCGGTCATGTGCTGCGCGAGCTCGCGTCAGGCGGACCGCTGCCCATGGGCGTCGCGGAGTATCTGCGGCGCAGTCCTGCGACGGAGCGCATCGAGCTCGTCGAGGGGTCATGGGGGAAGAACAACGACCACTCCACGTGGGCGAACGAGCGCACCGCGTGGATGTGGAGCGACCTCGCGCGGATGGCCGGCGAGATCCACGAGCTCCGCGCGACGCGGCCGGCGGATCCGCTCCGCGCGCGCGCGGCGCGTCAGGCCGCGCGCGAGCTGCTGCTGGCGCAGTCGAGCGATTGGCCCTTCCTCGTCACCACCGGACAGGCCGCCGATTACGCGGTCGAGCGTTTTAAGAGCCACTCGCTTCGATTCCGACGGTCGATGGAGCTCGCGCGAAGCGGCACGAGCGGGGATGAGACGGAGCTTCGCAGCCTCGAGCGCGCGGACAACCCGTTCCCCGATGCGAGCCCCGACGATTTCTCGGCGGTACGCGGCGCGCTGGCCGCGCGGGTCTAGCCTTTTTTCGGAGCCTCGCCCTTGGGCGTCGGCGCCCCAGGCTTTCCACCGGCCGCGCCCGGTTTCGGCGCCGCACCCGGCTTCGCGCCAGCACCCGGCTTCGCGCCGGCGGCAGCACCGGGCTTCGCGCCAGCGGCGGGAGCTGCTCCACCAGCGGCTGGGGGAGCGGCGCCTTCGGCCGGCGCTTCCGCGCCTTCCGCCGCGACCTCGCCCTCGGCGGGAACGGCGGCGGCAGCAACGGGCTCTTCCTCGATGTGGACCGGCACGGCCTTCACGACGAGCTCGTCGCCATCGTCGATGATCTCCACGATCGTCTTGTCGACGACGAGGTCGCGGATGAAGATCGCGTCGTCGATCTCCGCCAGCGGCGAGAGGTCGACCTCGATCGCGTGCGGGATGTCCTGCGGGAAGGCTTCGACGTTGACGTGGTCGCGGGCGTGCACGAGCACCGCGCCGAGCGTCTTCACGGCGGGCGACTCGTGGATGAAATGCAGCGGCACTTCGGCGTGGGTCTTCTCGGTGAGGCTCACCCGCTGGAAGTCGACGTGGAGCAGGCGGCCGGTCATGGTGTCGCGCGCGACGCCGTGGATCAGCGCCGGGATCGCGTCGCCGTCGAGGCCCTCGAGCGAGAGCAGGGTCGTGTTCCCCCAGCGGCGGTAGGAGCGTTCAAAGGAGCGGAGGTCGGTCTGGACCGAGGCCGAGTCCTTGTGTCCGCCGAAGACGACGCCCGGCAGCACGCCCTCGCGGCGGAGCCTGGCGACCTTCTTACCCACCACCTGGCGGGGTCGGACATCGAGCTTCTGGGCTTCAGCCAAGACGGAACTCCCCCTGTTGAATGCGTGGAAGTCCTAAGTATCTCAGGGTGGGGTCGGGAAATCCAAGACCAGCCGCACCGGACCGCTCAGAGCAAGGAGCGTGGGGCACTGGAGCCGTGAAAGCCCGACGCCCCAGACCATGACCCGCTCGAAGTCCTCGACGAGCCGCACCTCTTTGATGAGGGGCGTGGTCGTCGGCTTCAGCGACGACGCACCGCTGTAGCTCTTGGACCCGTCGCTGGGATTCACGGTCGAGGCGTTCTGGAAGCGCACGCCGAACAGGGCGCTCCCCTCGACCGGGACCGGTTGCCCGCTCGGTCCGGACAGCGACGTCGCGACGGCGATCCGGTAGGGCGGCATCCCGTACACCCCGGGCGCGGTGCTCGGCCCGAACTCGAAGACGAGCCGGTCGAAGCCCGGGTTGTGCGCGATCCGGATCGCGACCAGCTGCGCCTGATTGGTGGTCGCGCCCCCGGTGCGCTCGGGGCAGGCGCTCGCCGGAGTGCTGCCGGGGCTGGTGCCGGCGGTCGGCGTGGGCGCGGCCGTGGTCGGTGCCGCGGTCGTCGGGGCGGCGCTCGCCGCGCGCGTGGCGGTCGGCGGCGGCGCCGTCGTCGCCGCGGTCGTCGGCTGGGTGCTGACGCTCGGGCTGGTGCGCGGCAGGACGACCCGCTCTGGACCACAAGCGCTCACCACGACGATGCCGATGGCCGCCAGAAGCGCGCCGTAGAGGACAAGACGGCCGATCAACGCTTAGATCGTGACGTATCCACGCTGGTCTGTCGAGTTCGCTGACAAACTGGCGAGCCCTTCGTACGCAGAGCGTACGGAACGGGCGTAAACAAGGGTTCTACGCTAAAATGCCTCTAATTGGCCGACCGGCTGCGCGTGGCGCTGGTTTTCCACCAGCACCAACCCGCGGGGAACTTCCCGTCAGTCTTCTCAGAGGTGACCGAGCGCGCATATGCGCCGCTCGTGGCCGCCCTATACCGCCATCCCGAAGTGAAGGCGAGCCTCCATTTCTCGGGACCGCTCCTGGACTGGCTCGAGGCCAACCGTCCCGACGTCATCGGCGACCTCTCTGACCTCGTCCGGCGCGGCCAGATCGAGCTCCTGTCCGGCGGCTACTACGAGCCGGTGCTCGTGGGCGTGCCGCGCCGCGACGGGGTGGGGCAGATCCGGGCGCTCACCGACCGCGTCCACGCGATCTTCGGGCAGCGGCCCCTCGGCGCGTGGCTGACCGAGCGCGTCTGGGAGCCGCACCTTCCGTCGCTCCTCGCCGAGGCTGGCGTCGCGTACACGGTCCTCGACGACGAGCACTTCCTGCGCGCGGGCCTAAAGAAGGACGAGACCGGCGAGTCCTACATCACCGAGGACCAGGGCCTGCCGGTGATCGTGTTCCCCGGAAGCATGAAGCTGCGCTACCTCATCCCGTTCCGCGATGTGAGCGCGACGATCAAGGAGCTGCGCGAGCGGCATGCCGCTGGCGCGCGCCTCGTCGTCTACGCGGACGACGGCGAGAAGTTCGGCGCGTGGCCGGGCACGTACCAGCGCGTTCATAAGGACGGCTGGCTTGAACAGTTCTTCACCGCGCTCTCGCAGGCGGACTTCATCCAGACCGCGACGCTCGAGGACGTGTGGATCTTTCAGAAGCCTGCGCGCCGCATCTACATCCCGGGCGGCGCCTATCCCGAGATGAGCGCGTGGGCGCTCGATGCGGCCGCGTCGCGCCGCCTCCAGCAGGCGCGCCACCGGCTCGGCGAGGATCTCGAGTCGCTCGTGACCGCGCCGCTCTGGCGCAACTTCTTCGCGAAGTACCCGGAGTCGAACGCGCTGCACAAGCG
>JBDUCG010000200.1:0-4084 GCA_040003565.1 Chloroflexota bacterium
CAGATCGGCGAGCACAACGCGCCGCGCATCAAGGCGAAGATCGTCGCCGAGGCCGCCAACGGTCCGACGAGCCCGGAGGCCGACCGCATCCTCTTCAACAAGGGCGTCTTCCTCATCCCGGACATCCTGTGCAACGCCGGCGGCGTGACCGTGTCGTACTTCGAATGGGTCCAGGACCTGCAGAACCTCTTCTGGCGCGAGGCCACGATCAACGCGCGGCTCAAGGAAGTCATGGTGAAGTCGTTCAACGACGTCCTCGAGATGCAGAAAAAGAACAAGGTCGACATGCGGACCGCGGCGTACATGGTCGCCGTCGCGCGCGTCGCCGAGGCAACGCTCACCCGCGGCATATACCCCTAGTCCTCCCGCGGCGTGCCCGCGGCTAGAACGGCAGCGCTCTGGAAGTCGTCGCGCTCGACATCGAGACGACCGGGTTCGACCCGGAGTCGGACCGCGTCATCGAGATCGGCGCGGTGCGCGTTCGCATCGAAGAGGACGGCTCGGTCACGCTCGGAGAGCGGTTCAGCACGTTCGTCGATCCGGGGGTCGGCGTCGGCCCGGCCATCACGCGTCTCACCGGCATCCGTGACGGCGATCTCGCCGGCGCGCCCGCGCTCTCATCGGTCATCGACCGTGTCGCGGCGCTGATCGCCGGCGCCCCGGTCGCCGGTCACAACATCGGCTTCGATCTCGCCTTCCTCGAGCGCGCAGCGCTGGGTCCGTTCGAGCGGCTCGATACCGCGGAGCTCGCCTCGATCCTGATGCCCTCTGCCCCGACGTACGCGCTGCAATCGCTGGCCGCCGACGCGGGCATCCGTCCGGAGGCAGCCCACCGCGCGCTCGACGACGCGCTCACCTGCGCCGCGGTGCTGGCGGATCTTGGGCGCCGCGCGCGCGAGCTGCCGCTCGCGGTGCTCGAGGAGACGCAGGCGTATGCGCTGCTCCTGGGTCCGGCGTACGCGGCGTTCTTCGCCGGAGCGCTGCGGGGCGCCGTCCGTGGCGCCTGGGAGCCGTCGCGTCTTTCGACGCCGCCGGCCGCGCGACGCGCTGGTCTCGCGGGCGCGTCGATCACGGTCGACGCGGTGTTCGCGGCCGACGGCCCGCTCGCGCGCGGTCTCGCGGGCTACGAGGACCGGCCGCAGCAGCGCGCGCTCGCGGCCGCGATCGAGGGCGCGTTCCGCGACGGCGGCGCGCTGGTCGCGGAGGCGGGCACCGGAGTGGGGAAGTCGCTCGCGTATCTCGTCCCCGCGGTCGGCCGCGCCCTGGGCGGCGAGCGCGTGATCGTCAGCACGCACACGCTGCCGCTGCAGGATCAACTCGTCCGCAAGGACCTGCCCGCGCTGCAGACCGCGCTGGGCTCATCCGTCGAGGTCGCGGTGTTGAAAGGCCGTTCCAACTACCTCTGCCCGCGCCGCTGGCAATCGTTCCGCGGTCTCGTCGCGACCCGCGACGAGGCTCGCCTCCTCCTAAAGACGCTGGTGTGGCGCACGACGACGCTCACCGGCGACCGCGCGGAGCTGAACCTCCTCGGATCCGAAAACGATCTGTGGGGACGCGTGTCGGCGGATGACGAGACCTGCGACGCGCGGCGCTGCGCGCGCGTTGCGGGCGGCTGCTATCTGCAGCGCGCGCGGGAGGCGGCGGCGCGTGCCGGGATCGTCGTGACGAATCACGCGCTCCTCTTGCAGGACGCGCGCATGCGCGGCGCGCTGCTGCCGGAGACCGATCACCTGGTCGTCGACGAGGCCCATCGGCTCGAGGACGTGGCGACCGATGCGTTCGGTCTCGCGCTCGAAGACCGCGGCATGCGGCGCGCGCTCGAGCGCGTGTCGCACACGCCGGCGGTGACATCGGGCCTGCGCGACGAGCGCGCGCTGATCGCGGAGGATCTGCGCCGCGAGATCGCGTCCGCGCACGAGCGTGGCGGCGACGTCTTCGCCGCGCTGGCGGCGGTGCTCGAGCCGCTGGGGCCGACGGAAGACAAGCTGCGCATCACTGCCGGCGTGCGCGCCAGCGACGAGCGGTGGCTCCCGGTCGAGCTCGCGTCCGAGCGTCTCGCCGACGCGCTCGCCGGCATCGCCGTCGCCGCGGAGCGCCTCAGATCGATGACCGCGGACGAGGACGAGGAAGCGGACCTGAAGTCAGCGCTCGCGGAGCTCGGTGGCGTGCAGCTCGCGCTGTCGCGCGGCGTGCACCGGCCGCACGCCGGCGACATCGTGTGGATCGAGCGTTCGTCGAGCGGCGCGGTGTCGCTGCGTGTCGCGCCGTCTTATCTGGGCGACGCGTTGCGCCGTGGTCTGGTGGCGCCACGGCGTTCCGCTGTGTTCACGTCGGCGACGCTCGCCGTCGCGGGCTCGTTCGCGTTCGCGCTCGAGCGCTTCGGGCTCACCGACATCGGCGACGCGCGCGCCTTCGGGTCGCCCTTCCGCTACGACGAGCAGGCGATCCTGGTCGTGCCCGACGACGGCGCGCTGCCATCGGAGCCGGCGTTCGCGGAGGAGACCGCGCAGACCATCATCGAGATCGGACGTGCGCTCGACGGCCGGACGCTGGCGCTGTTCACGGCCCACGGCTCCATGCGCGAGGTCGCGGCGCGTCTCGGACCGCTCGAAGAGACCGGTATCGCGGTGCTCACGCAGGGCATCGATGGCTCGCGCCGCGCGCTCCTTGAGCGCTTCGCCGCCGGACGCGCCGTGCTGCTCGGCACGCAGTCGTTCTGGGAAGGCGTCGACCTACCGGGCGATCTCTTGCGGTGCGTCGTCATCGCGCGTCTGCCGTTCGCCGTCCCGGACGATCCGCTGGTGCAGGGCCGCGCCGAGCGCTACGAGGATCCATTCGCGGAGTTCCAGGTGCCGCAGGCTGCGCTCCGCCTGCGCCAAGGATTCGGCCGCCTCATCCGAACGCGGACCGATCGCGGCGCCGTCGTCCTGCTCGATCGGCGCGCGATCATGCGCGAGTACGGTGCGCGGATGCTCGCGTCGCTACCTGATGCGCGGCTGCATCGGGTGCCGCGAGACGACGTCGCGGCCACCGTCGCCGCGTTCTGCAAGGACTAGCGCGGCTGGAACAGCTCGACCACGTTGCCGGATGGGTCTTCGACCAGGATCTGCGATCCACCCGGACCTTTGATGATGTCGTTGCGGAACTTCACGCCGGCCGCCCGCAGCCGCTCGACCTCGCCCGCGATGTCATCGACGATGATCTGAAATCTGTTCCAGCCGCCGGATGCCGGCACGCGTCCGTCCGGCATCGGGCGCCCGGCGGAGCTCGTCGCGCCGCTGAGCAGGAGCCGGAGGTCGCCACGCATGACGTCGGCGAACGCGGGCGCCGCATTCGAGTTGAGCGTGAACCCGAGGTGCGTCGTGTAGAACGCGACCGCCAGATCGACGTCGTCGACCATGTAGCGCACGTTCACGGTGGTCATCGGGCACTCACCATAATCAGCCGGGTGGACGAGCGCGCCGCAAAGGGAGTGTCGGCATGGCTCGAGGGGCTCTCGCCGGATGGTCGGCGGACCCTGTATTCGCTGCTGGACGAGCTCTGCAACGGGCTCGATGTGTCCCGACACAACCCCTTCGGTTTCCTGCGGCTCAAGGCCGAGTTCGACACCAGCGGAGAGCTATTTGGATGTTCGTTACAGGACCTCCGCGACGCCGTCGCTGCGACGCTCGGCGACGATCTCCCGGCGTCGGATCGGCCCAAAAGTGCGCTCGAATCGCTGCGCGAGGAGATCAAGTCCGCCGGTCATCCCGACTTCCGCTAGGCGGAAGGGCCAGTACCCCAGTACCGGGTCGCATAGCCGTACCAGCGGCCGCGCGCAGCCGACCTGGGGTCTTGTCCGGCGGTCGAGTCAATCTATTCTTTCCTTCGGAGGGTGGGCTGTATGCCCGCTCAGCATGCAAGGAAAGGAGGTTCTCATGATCGCTTTCTTCCGTGACGAAGAGGGTCAGGGCCTCGTCGAATATGCACTCATCATCGCCGTTATCGCGATCGCCGTCATCGTGGCCATGATCTTCCTGCGCGGCCAGCTCCAGAACATCTTCAGCAACATCGGCAACAACCTGACCTAAGCGTCTGCGATATC
>JBDUCG010000201.1:0-4062 GCA_040003565.1 Chloroflexota bacterium
CGCTCATCCTCGAGCCGCTCGGCTTTGTGTTCGTCCACGTGCCACCTCCGGCCATACGAGCAAGCGCATGTGGCGTGCCAGCCCGTCTAGAGGCGCGCCCACCACTTGAACATCGAGCGCGACCACGCGTTCCAGGCATCACGCTTCAGCAGCAAGATGAATCCGACGCTTAGAAGGACCACGCCGCTAGCACCGAAGAGGGCCCAGTTCGGAAGACGATTCACGGCATCGATGACGCCGCGAACCGTTTCGAGACCGAGCGCTGCCAGCGCTCCGGCGACGAGCCAGCGCCGGTGCAGCACGATGCCGACGCCCATCACGAGGAAGATCTCCACGAAGACCATCACGGTCTGAGGGAAGAACTCCGCACCCCACCCGGCGACGAGCGTCGGAACGATGAATAGGAACGTTCCGGCCGTTTCGATCGCGAGGAGCAGGCGGGCGTCAATGCGATCGCGGAGATATCGCATCGCGCCGAGAGCAACGGCCATCAGGTACGCGCCAGCGGCGATGCCGTGGAACTGCCGAGCACGCGGGTCGCCGATGATCCAGATCGCTTCGATGCCGACCGTCGCGAGCGCGGCCACGGTGAGCGCCGGTCGCGCCGCTATCACACCCAGCGCGAGAAGCGCGAGGCTCTCGGCGAGCGCGCGCGAGGGAGCATCTCCGCCGTCGCGGAAGGTCCGCGCCAGCGCGCCCGACAGGATGAGGCCGACCGCGACGGCCTCGCTGAGCCACTCAAATTGGATCGGCAGACGTCGCGGGAGGAACCGCGGGATCGCGAAGACGACCAAGAGCAGCGCCGCTCCCGCGCCCGCGACGTAGGGCTCGGTCCGTACGGTGTCGCGAAGCGCAAGCACGCCCACGAACGCGAGCGCGCCGACGGCCGCAGACAGCAGCGCGCGGCGGCCGCCCCAGACGCCGAGAACTGCGACGACCCAGCCCGCGGCCAGCACGGTGACACCGTGGTCGAGCGCGTCACTCGCTCCACTGGTCGCACGAGCGAGCGGCGGCGCGAGAAGCATCAGCGCCCCGACCGCCTCGGCGACCTCGAGCCACGGCGCGGGCAGACGCCATGTCACCCAGCGCGGTACGGCGAGGACGAGGGCGATCAGCACCGCCCCGAAGATGGCAGACGCTGTCTCGAGCACGAGCGGCGAGAAGCTCGACCGATACAGCATCACGGCAAGGAAGCCGAGCGCCGTGATGGCGAGCGGGACGGAGCCGCGGCCCGCGGCGTACCGCAGGACGACCAGCGCTTCGCCCATGACGAGCGCTCCGCGGCCGATATCCGCAAGGGTCATCACTGACAGGCTCGAGCCCATGAGGACGACTGCGCTCGCGACCTGCGCCGGAACGAGAAGTGATGCGCGAAGCCGCGCGCTCCCGAAGCGCGCGATTCCCGACGCGACCGCGGCGAAGTAGATCGCCGCCGGCCAGCCATACGCCTCGATCGCCTCGGGTCGGATGCGCGCGACGAGCATGAGGACGGCGGCAAGGAAGCAGGTGGTGGCGATCAACACACCGCTCTCGGAACGGCGGCGCAGTCCTTCGACCACGCCAAGTGCGCCGAAGACGACGAACGCGGGGATCGTCGCGATCCAGCTCGCGAGAGCAGGTTGGTAACCACCGTGGGTTGCCGCTTCGCCCAGACCGACGAGCACCGCGAGACCCGCTGCGACGAGGCCGAGCTCGCGGGCCACCCTCCCGAACTGGTCACCGCGGAGTCGAACGTAGGCGGGAACGAACAATGCGAGCGCGATCACGGCGAGCCCGAGCGGGCGCCACTCGACCGGTGGGTTGGCCCAGCGATCGAGGCCAACGAGGGCGGCCGCACCGAATGCGCCGGCGATCCAGAGTCCGCGTGGCCTGCGCGCGACAAGAGCAGCGGCCACGACGCCACCGGATGCGGCGGTCGCCAGAAGCGTCTCGAGCGGCGGGTCGCCGTATGCGAACGCGACGACGACGGTCGCGCTCGCGAGGGCGACGAGGGCGAGGCTCGACTGCAATACGGGGGCGCGCCTGCGCGCGACGGCGGTGAGGATCGCGATCGCCGCGGCCACCGGAGCGAAGAGGATCGCGAGCTCGCGTGGCGAAAGACCGCTGAAAGTCTCAACGCCTCCCTTCAGGAGTCCCAGCGACAAAGCGGCGAAGAGAACTCCGAGGTGCGCCATGAGGGCGCCCGCGAGAACGTAACCACCGAGATCCGGCCGACTCGCGGCCGCGGCGTGTCGCGCAGCAAGACCACGTGCGGCGGCGATGACGCCGAGGAACAACGCCATCGTCAGATTCACGAGCGCACCGACCGTGGGTGCGCGCCAGTACGCCGATATGGGAAGCAGCGCGCCCGCGACGGCGACCAAGCTGACCGCCCGCGCGCGCCGCACGATCCACGCGGGTGCCGCCAACGGCGTTCCGATCCCTGCGATGTTGCCCGCGACGCCGTATGCGAGCGCGACGATCGCCAGAACGAACCCGTAGGTCTGAGCGACTCCGCCCGCGTCGTGGACGGCGGCGGCTGCGACCGTGGCGGGCCCAGCGACCGCGAGCCAGCGCTCCCACTCCACGCCGGCACGCGCGCGGATCGCGTAATAGATGGTGGCAACGGCCGCGTTCGCGGTAAGCGCCCAGCCGACCGAGGTCGGCGTGGCGGAGATCAGCGCGCCACCGGCGGCGGCTGTCGCAGCCAGGACGCGCGACGGGAGGATGAGTGGATCGGTGAGCAGGATGACTCGGTCAGGTCCGCGGTCGTCGGCCAGCTGCATCAGGATCGCGAGGATCACGAACGGTGCGAACGCCCATCCATCGCGCGCGTCGAGCCGGACATCGACGGCGGCCAGCGCGCTGATCGCCGCAATAAAGAACAGATACGAATAGGCACGGCCGAACGACGTGAGCGCCAAGGTCGCGTAGAGCGCCGCCGAGGCGAGCGAGCCCAACAGCCACATCTCCGGCGTGGTGAGGGGCGACGCGCGAACGATGAGCACGTAGTACGCGGCAAAGTCGAGCGGCGTGATGAGCGCGCCAATGAGAAGGAACGTGCGGCCCGCCTCGAGCACGCGCGCCACGCGGTGGCACGCCAGCCCACCCGCGAGGAACCCGATCGTGCCGACGAGCATGAGGACGAGCTTGGTCGTGTTGGAGATCTGCTCGCCCGACACGTTCACGAAGATGAGCGCGGAGATGACGATCAGGAACGCGCCGACATAAAGAAGAAGGCTGGGCGCGCGCTCCGGCGAGAAAAGGCCCGGACCCGCGGGCTCCGCTGGCGCGGCGGGCGGCACCGGTGGCGCGAGCGGTGTGGGTCGAAGTTCGGCGGTAGCTTCGGCGGACGCGACCGCCACAGGAGGCGCCGCGATCTCGTGCGTCGGGACGACCGCGGTCCCGGCCGGCGAAGGAGACTCGGTCGCTACAAGCGCCGCACGAAGCCGCGTTGCAGCCTCCTCGTTCAGCGCACCGGTCGCGACGAACCCGGCCAAGTGGTTCAGCACATAGGCGCGGCCGAAGATGTGGGCACGCTCAGTCAGCGTCAGGAGGGCGCTGCACTCCGCGCACGCGCGCGCGCCGGTCGGGTTGGCCGAACCACATGAGTAGCAATAGGTGACGCTCCCAGGTGCGGCCGCGGAGATTGAGGTTGGTGCCATACGCGTCGCCATCGAACGTGGCGCCTGCCCGAAGCCGTGGACCGCGTACACGTGGGCCGCGAACGCGGCCTCGTCGTCGGATTGGAACTTACAGAAGCCACATCGCTTTGACACGCCGGCCAGCCTAGTCGGCCAAGCAAGCCAT
Source organism: Chloroflexota bacterium (assembly GCA_040003565.1). Taxonomy (GTDB): domain Bacteria; phylum Chloroflexota; class Limnocylindria; order P2-11E; family P2-11E; genus CF-39. The sequence continues at coordinate 3,790 of JBDUCG010000201.1, forward strand.
GACGTGTGCTAAGCGACGTTCCCAAGGATCTCGCGGGCGCACGCGCGAAGGTGGTCGCGCGGTATGGCTAGGGCTTGCCGATGATGGTGGCTTTGGCGGGGAGCGCGAAGTCCGCATCGGGGACCGTAGTCGAGAGGTGCGTCGCCTCCATCGACCACGTGCCGCCCGCGGCACCGAAGCGCTGCAGCAGGGGGATGCCCTGCGTGCTGTAGCAGAACCGGCCGTCGGTGAGGCCGGCAGCGGCGACCGTCGACTTCACGTCGTAGCAGTGCG
>JBDUCG010000202.1:0-4054 GCA_040003565.1 Chloroflexota bacterium
GCGCGCGTTCCACGCGCGGTGGTCGGCATGTGCATGAGCACGACGAGGCGGGCGTGAAGCGACTCGCGCAGCCAGCGCACGAGCGGCGCGGATACGGCGATCGCGATGCTGTCGATCACGACGACGCGCGGCCGGATGCGCGCGAGCTCGGATCGTGCATGCGCGGTCGAGGTAACCGGTACGAAGTGCAGCGGCACGCCCGCTCGCCGGCATGCGCGCTCCATCCTCTTGTCGTACAGGTTGCCGCCCGTCCGGCGCGTGACGTCGCCGCTGACGAGCAGCACCGCGCGCTCAGTCGTAGGTGAGGATCACCTGCACGGTCTCCTCGGGACGCTGGTCGACGAGCTCGTAGGCGTCCGCCGCGCGCGCGAACGGGATGCGCTGCGTGATGAGCGGGCCGAGCACGAGCTCGCCGAGCAGGGACACGGCCGTATCGAGCCGCCGCTGGCGGTCCCAGCGTGGCGCGAGCGCAGGATCGATCTGAGACACCTGGGAGCTCACGAGGCGTAGTCGCGCGCGGTGAAAGCGCGCGCCCAGGTCGAGGCTCACGGGCTTGCTGCCGTACCACGAGCAGACCACCACGGATGCCTGGAACGCCGCAGCATCGATCGCGAGCTGAAGGGCCTGAGCGTTCCCGCTCGCCTCGATCACCACGTCGGCCCCGCGGCCGTTCGTGCGCGTGGCGATGAGCGCGGCCGCGTCGTTGGGAGCGACCGCCTCTTCGGCGCCGCAGCGCAGCGCAAGCTCGCGACGGAGGCCGATCGGCTCGACCGCGATCACGCGGGCACCGGCGAGGTTCAGCAGCTGTGTCACGAGCAGCCCCACCACGCCCTGGCCGATCACGACGACGTCCTCTCCGAGACGCGGATGCGCGTCGAAGACCACGTTCAGCGCGGTCTCAAGGCTCGCGAGGAACACGCCGAGCTCGGGCGGCACGTGCCGCGGCAGCTTCACCGCAGCGCCTTGGCTCACGACGTATTCCTGCTGGTGCGGGTGATGGACGAAGACGTGATCGCCCGGCGCAAGGTCGCTGCCGCCGTCGCCCACCGCCACGACGCGGCCCACGCTCGCGTAGCCGAACTTGATCGGAAAGCGGTAGCTGCCCGCGAGCGTCGGCAGATCGAGCGGGAGATCGGGCGGCACCTGTCCGCGGTACACCAGCATCTCGGTGCCGTGCGACAACCCCGATGCGACCGCATGCACGCGGATCTCACCGCGGCCAGGCCCGCCAACGGTCTCTTCTCGAAGCTCGACTGCGCGCGCGCGCGGGAACCAGACGCTGGCGGCCGTGACGGTCACGCGCTCTCTCGCATGTCCTCCCATTGTGGTTCCCCGTAGAAGATGAGGTCTTCTCCGCAGGTCACGAAGCGCGCGCTGGCGAAAGTCAGAGCCTGGCGCAGGTAGTCGAGGTGGAGGTCGCCGACGGCGGCGACGCCCTCGCCGATCACCTTCGGCGCGATGCAGACGGTGAGGCGGTCGACGACCTGATGACGAAGAGCGGTGGTGATGATGCCGCGCCCGCCTTCGATCAGGAGCGAGGCGATCCCGAGGCCGCGCAGACGACGGAGCAGATCGTCCATGTCGACGGCGCCGTCCTGATCCGCGTGCGCGCGCAACACCTCGCCGCCCGCGTCGTGGATCGCGCTTGCGCGGTCCTGCGGTGCGGTCGGCGTCGTCGCGACGATGGTGCGCGCCGTTCGATCGACGAAGACGTTCGACGTGGTCGGTATGCGGAGCCTGCTGTCGACGATCACGCGGATCGGCGAGCGGCCCTCGACGAGGCGGACCGTGAGGCGCGGGTCGTCGGCCAGCGCGGTGCCGATCCCGACCATGACCGCGTCGTGTGACGCGCGGAGCTCATGCGCCAGGCGGAGCGACGACTCGCCGCTGACCCAATGCGCGTCACCGGTCCGCGCGGCGATGCGTCCGTCGATCGTCTGCGCGTAATGGACCGTCACCGATGGCCGGGTGTGATGTCCGTTCGGACTCGGCGCCGATGTCACGAAGGGCGCTCCGCCCAGGAGATGACCCATTCGACGCGCCTTCGTCTTGAGATACCCGAGATTCACGGGATTGGGCAGCGCCTCGATCGGAACGCGCTCGACGATCTCGATGCCGTGCTTCGCGAGGGCCTCGAGCTTCGCGGGATTGTTCGTCAGCACCCGCGCGCGCTCCACGCCGAGCTTGCGCAGGACGGCCGCAGCCGCGGAGTAATCGCGTCCGTCGATCGGCAGGCCGAGCGCCACGTTCGCGTCGACGGTGTCGAGGCCATCGTCCTGCAGCGCGTACGCGCGGATCTTGTCGAAGAGTCCGATGCCACGTCCCTCATGACGTAGATACAGGAGGACGCCGCGCTCGGCCGCTCCGATCTGGTCGAGCGCGGCCTCGAGCTGTTCGCCGCAGTCGCAGCGGAGGGAGCCCAGCGCTTCGCCGGTGAGGCATTCGGAGTGCAGCCGCACGAGGACGGGCTCGGCGCCCGCGATCTCGCCATGCACGAGCGCAATGACCTCGCTCTCGTCGCCGAGACGGAACACATGGATCTGCAGATCGCCGTGCCGCGTCGGAAGCGACGCGACCGTCTCCGCTTCGCGCGCGCGACGCACGATCACGATCAGGAGCGAAGCAAGCGGCGCGCCAGTGGCCGCGCAAGCGCTACCGGCGAGCCCCGTGTAACGGCGAGCTAACGGGGCGTTGCTACGTGAGCTCTTGGACAGCGAGGAGAAAGGTCTCGAGCTCAAAGGGCTTCGCGAGATAGGCGGTGACGCCGAGATCTTTCGCGCGGTCGGGCAGATCGCTTGCCGCGCTGAGCAGCAGGACCGGAACATCGCCAAGTCCGCGTTCTTTCAAGAAGCCGATGATCTGGTCCCCTCCACCGCGCGTGAGACGCAGATCGAGCACGACGAGCGCCGGCCGCGGATCGAGCTGCCCCTGCAGACTTGCCGCATCGGTGACCGCGACCGCAACATAGCCCTCGGTCTCGAGGATCTCCGAGAGCAGTGAGGCGATGTCGCGGTCATCTTCGACGACGAGCACGCGCCGACGCTGCTCGGTCCCTTCCCTCACTGCCACACGCTACGCCGCATACTCAGCCTGTGCCGACGCGAAAGCGCAAGTCCGGTTTTGACACCCTCGCGATCCACGCCGGCCAAGAGCCCGAGGGACTCACCGGCGCGGTGACGGTCCCGATCTTCCAGACGTCGACGTTCGCGCAGGTTGCGGTCGGGAAGAACAAGGGGTACGAGTACGCGCGCACCGGAAATCCGACGCGGACAGCCCTGGAGACATGCCTCGCGGCCCTCGAAGACGGGCGCTGGGCGCTCGCGTTCGGCTCAGGCATGGCCGCGACGGACGCGGTCGCGCATCTGCTGAAGGCCGGCGACCACGTCGTGATGGGTGACGACGTATACGGGGGCACCTACCGCCTCTTCGTTCGCGTCTTCGAGCAGCTGGGTATCGCGACCACTGCGGTGGACATGCGAAAGCACGGCACGGTACTTAAGGCGCTGCGCAAGAACACCCGCCTCGTCTGGATCGAGTCGCCCACCAACCCGATGCTCAAGGTGCTCGACATCGGCGCTCTCAGTGACATCGCCCACAAGGGCAAGGCGCTCGCGGTCGTCGACAACACCTTCGCGAGCCCGTATCTCCAGAATCCGCTCGCGCACGGCGCGGACCTCGTCCTTCATTCCACGACCAAGTACATCGGAGGCCACTCCGACGTCGTGGGCGGCGCTCTCATCGGGAACGACCCGGCGCTGCGCGAGCGTCTCGCCTACCTCCAGAACGCCGTCGGCGGCGTGCCCGGACCGTTCGACGCGTGGCTGGTCCTTCGCGGTGCGAAGACGCTCGGCGTGCGGATGGAGCGCCATTCCGCGAACGGTCAGGCCGTGGCGGAGTGGCTGAGCGAGCATCCCAAGGTCGCGAGCGTGAACTATCCGGGGCTGCGCTCGCATCCGCAGCACGACGTCGCAAGGCGCCAGATGCGGACGTTCGGCGGGATGCTGTCGTTCGAGCTCAAGCGCGGCGAGGCGGCCGCGACGCGCATGGCCGCGCG
>JBDUCG010000203.1:0-4028 GCA_040003565.1 Chloroflexota bacterium
CGCCGGACGCGTCTCGATATCGAGCGCGTCGACATCACCCGCGAGCCGGCCCTGGTAGACCGCTACGTCGTGCGCGTGCCGGTGCTCGTCGTCGCCGATGCGGAGCTCGATGTCGCGGGCATCGACGAGGCCGCGATCGCACGCTGGCTCGACGAAGTAAGTCGATGACCGCGACGACACCGAGCGCGGCGCGGCGTTTCTTCGAGCGCCGCTACCGCGAGGCTGGCTCGGCGGCGCGCGCCGCGGGCAGTCGGGCATACCTGAAGAGCGATCTGCGCTTCTACGGCACGACGATGCCCGACATCCGGCGCGTGACGATGGAGTTCGCGAGCGAGCATCGCGAGCTGTCCCGCGCCGAGCTGCGGAAGATCGTCGACGCGCTGTGGGCGACCGATGTGTTCGAGCTCCGATCCGCCGGTATCGCGCTCCTCTCGCGTTACGCGAAGCTGCTCGAGGAGCGCGATCTCCCCTGGCTCCTCGGCTTCGTGCGGCGCTCGGAGACGTGGGCGCACGTCGATTGGCTCGCCGCTGACGTGATCGGCGGGGTGGTGGGGGAATCGCGCACCGCCCTGCGACGGCTGCCGGCGTGGGCGCGCGACGACAACTTCTGGGTGCGGCGCACGGCGCTCCTCGCGCAGCTGCGGCAGCTCAGCCACGAAGCCGGCGATTTCAAGCTCTTCGCGCGTCTTGCGGCGCCGATGCTCGACGAGCGCGAGTTCTTCATCCGCAAGGCCATCGGCTGGGTGCTGCGCGAGGTGAGCAAGAAGCGGCCGAAGCTCGCGTTCGAGTTCCTGCGCAAGCACCGCGACAAGGTCTCGGGCCTCACGCTGAGCGAAGGTGCGAAATACCTGCCCGCCGCTCAGCGTCGGGCTCTGCGACTACCGCCGAAAGCGGCGTGGCAGCTGCGCGATGAGAAGCGCGCTACGCCGCGACCGGACGCCCCCTGAGGTGCAGCGTGTCGAACCACGCGATGTGCTCGTTCGCCCAGCGCGGCGCCTCGAGCGGCAGCATGTGCCCGATGCCGCGCGCAACGTGCACCTCGGCCGTCGGGTTCGCGCGACGGAAGAACGCCGCGTCGCGGGCGGAGAAGACACGGTCGTCGGTGCCCCACAGGAGCAGCGTCGGTATGTCGCGTAGCGCGGCGACCTGGCCGCGGAGCGTGTAGCCGAGCTGCTCTCCGCCGGGAAGAGGGAGCAAGAAGATCCGCCGCCAGCGCGGCGGCTGGTTCGCCCAGACGATCGCGCGGATCGAGCGCGTCGTCGCCGCCGAGCGGCGATCGCGGCGCAGGAGCTGTCCGATGAAGTGCTCGTCGTTGCGGCGCACGCGGCCGATCAGGAAGCGGCGCAGCATCGTGCCCGTGCCGTGCTCGTATGGACGCAGGAGCGCGCGGCCAACCAGCGGCACGCAGTAGAGCTTGTATGCCCAGAGCATCGAGCGGCCGAGCCCGGCGGGCGCGACCAGCACCAGGCCCGCGACGGCCGCCGGTCGACGGAGCGCGATCTGAAGCGCGATGCCACCGCCCAGCGAATGCCCGAGGAAGAGCGCGCGCTGGATGCCGAGCTCGCCGACGACATGCAGCACCAGGTCCGCGAGCTGCGAGAAGCGGGCGTCGGCCTTCCGCAGGGCCGGTGTGAGGCCGAAGCCCGGGAGCTCGATGACGTGTGTCGTGTAGCCGAGGCCGCGCAGTGCGCGCGCCTGGGGCGCGAGTGCGACAGCGGTCGCGCCCATCCCGGGCAGCAGGACCGCATGCGGTCCATCCGCAGGGCCGCAGGTCTTGATAAGGATCCGGTAGCCGGCGTGCTCGACGATCGACTCACGCATGTCATCACTATGTACCCGAAATGTGTCGCAGTGGGGTCAGGACGGGTTAGGACGTCGGTCATCACCTCAGTGGGGGATTGGGTACAGTCCGAGCGTCAGCCGCGCCTTTCAGAACCGCGAGAGAAGGGGGTCCCCTCATGGTCTATCGGGCCGAATACATCTGGATCGACGGCACCAAGCCGACCGCGAAGCTCCGCTCCAAGGGCAAAGTCGTGCCCGAAGGCCAGGAGCCGCCGATCTGGGGCTTCGACGGATCCAGCACCCAGCAGGCTCCCGGCGCGAACTCGGACTGCGTCCTACGGCCGGTGTTCGTCTGCCCCGACCCGATCCGTGGCGGGAACAACAAGCTCGTCATGGCCGAGGTGCTGCTTCCGGACATGACCCCGCACGTCACGAACACGCGCGCGGCGTGCGCCGCCATGGCGAAGGCGCACGCACGCGACGAGGCCTGGTTCGGCATCGAACAGGAATACACGTTCTTCGACGGCGCAAAGCCGCTGGGATGGCCGGACAACGGCTTTCCAGCGCCTCAGGGCGGGTACTACTGCGGCGTCGGCGCGGACGAGGTCTTCGGCCGCGATGTCGTGGAAGCCCACCTCGACAACTGCATCGCCGCCGGTCTGGCGATCTCCGGTATCAACGCCGAGGTCATGCCCGGGCAGTGGGAGTTCCAGGTCGGACCGCTCCCCGCGCCGCTGATCGCCGACCAGCTGTGGGTCGCGCGCTGGCTCCTGTACCGCACGGGAGAGGACTTCGGCGTCAGCGCAACGCTGTACCCGAAGCCGGTCAAGGGTGACTGGAACGGCGCCGGCGCGCATACGAACTTCTCCACCCGCGAGATGCGCGAGTCGCTCGACGCGTGCATCGCCGCGGCCGAGGCGCTTGGGACGCGCCACGATCTGCACATCGCGAACTATGGCTACGGCATCGAGGAGAGGCTCACCGGACTGCACGAGACGTGCTCGTACAAGGAGTTCCGGTACGGCGTCAGCGACCGGGGTGCCTCGGTGCGTATCCCGTGGCAGGTCGCGAAGGAAAAGAAGGGCTACATCGAGGACCGCCGGCCCAACGCGAACATGGATCCGTACGTCGTGACGCGTCTCATCATCGAGACCGTGAGCGACGCGAAGGCGTCGAAGCGAACGTCACGCACCAAGCGGCCGGTCGCCCGCGCAGCGAAGCGAGGAAGCGCGCGACGAAAACAGGTCGCAGGATAGGCTAAGCCACACTGACCACAGGTCAGAAGGAGAGTGGAATGAGACGAATCCTAGCGACGCTTGTCATCGCGATCACGGCGACTTTCGGCATGTCCGGTCTGGCAGCGGCAGACGGAGAGGGCGGCGACTACTGCGGCGCATCGTCCAACGGCTGCGAGCACTCGCAGGCGAACACGGAGTGCGCCGGCCACGGCGCGTTCGGCGCGTTCGGCAAGGGCAACGACTGGCGTGGCGGCGCAAGCGGCGATCGCACCGCGTACGCCAACAGCACCCTATGCGGAAATCCTCAAGGCGCCGCCGGGGTACTCGGCGACTAGCGAGTCACGTCCCTAGGTCTTCGGAACAGCCCATCGGCCACTGCCGGTGGGCTGTTCGTTTTGAAAGGATGACGCGGTGCCGTCGGTAGAGCTTCCGATGACCGAGCGCACGCGAGAGATCCTGCGGCTCGAGCACCGCGGCATACGGAGGACGCATCTGCTGACCGCGCTCGCCGTGCTGGGAGGGCTGCCGCTCTGGGCCGCCTACGAGTTGTCACGCAACGTCACGCCTGAGATCAAGGCCAACGCGGGACCCTTGGTCCTTGCGGCACTTGGCGTCGCGGCCTTCGTGGTGCTGGTGTTGGCATCGTCACGCCTCACCGACGACCGTCGCGTTCGGCGCGACCTGCGAGCTTCCCACTACCTACGAACGACGGGCCGGCTCACCGTCCGCTATGTCGACAACGACGAGGGTGGCGGTTGGTTTCATGTCCATCTCGACGAGCGGAAGCTCCGCTCGCCGTGGGGAACGCGGGAGCCGCCGTTCGTGAGCGGCATGACCGCCACCGTCGATCACACCAGGGAAGCACTCGTGGTATTCGCCATCGTCGATCTCGAGGGCTGGCCTATCTACGTGGCGCCGGGGTACAACGTTCCTTTGGCGGCTCAACGCTCAGAGCCGTAGGGCAGACCGCAGTCGCTGCAGAACGCGAGACCATCGGTCCGCCGCGGC
>JBDUCG010000204.1:0-4026 GCA_040003565.1 Chloroflexota bacterium
CTTGATCGCGCGCTCGAGCATTTCAAAGTGCCCAAGCGCGAAAAGGACGAGGTCCTGGCAGCGTTCAAAGCCCAAAAGGCCGATGTGACCGCAGGTTCGAAGTCGGCGGCGGGCGCTCGCTAGCCGAAAGAGGCTTCGCGCTACTTTCTACCAAACGGTTGGTCTGATACTGTCCGCCGCCATGATGCGGCCAGGCGTTGGCGCTGGCGCGGTCCACCGCATCCGTCGTCGGCGGAACGGGAAGGCGGCGGAGCGGGAGACCGCCATCCGCGCGGCGGCGCTCCGTCTCTTCCGGCGGAAGGGCTACGAAGGCGCCTCGATGCAGGAGATCGCGGACGCGGTCGGCCTATACAAAGGGAGCCTCTACTACTACGTCTCTTCGAAAGAGGAGCTCCTCGTCCGGCTGTTCGAGGGGCGCGCGGAGCAGGTGTTGGGCGAGGTCGGTGCCGCCGCATCAGGGCCAGGGACCGCGCGCGAGAGGCTACGCGCGATGGTGCGGGCCTACGTGCTCGGCGTCCTTCGCCATCTCGACTCCGTGCATGTGTACCTACGGGAGGAGCACTCGCTTCCGCCTACGGCGCTGAAACAGGTGCAGCGGGAGCAACAGGCGATGCGCGACCACTTCGAGCGCGTGATCCTGGAGGGCACGAGCCAGGGTGACTTCGTCGAGCGTGACCCCAGGCTCGCGGCGCTTGCTCTCCTCGGGATGTGCACCTGGGTCCATCGCTGGTACCGGCCCCGAGGGCGGCTGACTGAGAACGCGATCGCCGACGATTACGGCGAGCGCGCTGTGCGAATGCTCGGGCCATGACACACATGGTCCGCGCGGTGCGGCTCACGGTCTAAAGCGGGAGGGGGAGTCGGGCGATGTTTCCGGTGGCGGCGGACCTGCTCATCGACCTGCCCTGGGGGCAGCTCGTCGTCAACGGACTCGCGCTCGGCAGCCTCTATGCCCTGACCGCATTTGGCATCGTCCTCATCTACAAGACGACCCAGGTCATCACGTTCGCTCAGGGCGAGACGGCGATGTTCAGCACCTTCGTGGCCTTCACGCTGCTGACGGCACTCCGGCTACCGTTCGCGCTCGCCTTCGCGCTGACCTTGCTCTTCGCTGGCCTATTCGGGGCGCTGATCGAGCGTCTCGTACTGCGCCACATCAGCACCACCACGATCCTCAACCCAGTGATCGTGACGGTCGGACTGAGCCTGATCCTACTGGGCACCGCAGGTTGGATCTGGGGCTACGAGATACGGACGTTCCCCACGCCTGTGGTCGGTCCACCCTTCCGCGTCGGGACGGTCGTCGTGAGCCAGCTGAACGCGCTGATCTTCGGCGTGACGCTCGTGCTGATGGCGGTCCTCTTCGCGTTCTTCCGCTACAGCCCAACGGGGATCGCCATGCGCGCCGTGGCCGAGAACCGAACGGCCGCGCAGCTGATGGGTATCAGCATCGATCGCATGAATGCGCTTGGGTGGGGCCTGGGTACGGCGATGGGCGCTGTGACCGGCATGCTGATCGCCCCGATCAACTACCTCGACCCCGGCATGATGGGTGACGTCGCGCTCAAGGCGTTTGCCGCGGCAGTGGTGGGCGGACTCACCAGCCTTCCTGGCGCGGTCGTCGGCGGTCTGTTGCTGGGCATCATCGATAGTGTCGTCGGGTTCGAAGTGCCTGAGCTCCGCAACACGATCGCCTTCTCGCTGATCGTGCTTGTGCTCGTCGTGCGGCCAGGTGGCTTGCTCGGCAAGCACGAGATCAAGAAGGTGTAGGCGCTGGTGATGGAGCGCTGGCTGCGAACGCGCGGACGGGCGACGGTCCCTTGGGGTCTGGGGCTGATCGGCGTCCTCATCATCCCCGCGGTGCTCGGCGCGATCCCCGGCATCGCACCCGGATACATCCTTTATCTGGTCTCCCTCGCGCTCATCTACGCCATTGTCGCGATCGGCCTTGGAGTACTGATCGGGCACACCGGCCAGATCTCATTAGGACACGCCGGCTTCTTCGCGATCGGGGCCTACGCGTCCGCCCTGCTCACACTTCGCGTGGGTCTGCCCTTCGTCGTCGCGTTGCCCATCGCGGGAGTGTTCACTTCGGCGATCGGTTTTCTGTTGGGGCTGCCCGCGCTGCGCCTCTCCGGTCCCTACCTCGCGGTCGCGACGCTCGGCTTCGGCCTCGCGATCCCGCAGCTCGTCATCTGGCAAGGTTCGTGGACCGGCGGGTCGTCGGGCCTGCACGGTCTACCGCTCGCCTCGCTCCCGCTCGGCGCGTTCACGATCGTGTTCCGCACCGACCAGGACTACTACTACCTCGCACTGGCCGTGCTCGTCCTGTTGACGATCTTCGCGAGGAACGTCGTCCAGAGCCATACCGGCCGCGCGTTCGTCGCCATCCGCGACAGCGAGCTTGCCGCGCGCGCCATGGGCGTGGATCTCGTGCGCTACAAGACGGCCGCCTTCGCGCTGAGTGCCTTGTATGCGGGGATCGCGGGCAGCCTCTACGCACATCTGCTCCACGGCATCAGCCCCGAGGACTTCACCGTGCTCCTGTCGATCGACTTTCTCACGATGATCGTCCTCGGCGGACTGGGGTCCGTGGGGGGTGCGCTCTCCGGAGCCCTCCTGTTGACCTTCTTGCAGAACGCCCTGACGAGACTGCCGGTGGTGCACGACTTCAAGAACCTCTACATCGTCGTGCTCGGCGTCATCCTCATCCTGACGATCGCCTTCCTTCCTCAGGGTCTGGCAGGCATCGTGCGGAGCTGGCGCCTGCGCTGGGCGGCACGCACGCTGGACCGCGGGCCGAGCGCGGGCCAGATCGTCGAGCTCGGCGAGCGGAGCGGCGTGCGATGAGCGGTCCGCTCCTCGACATCAGGGACCTGACGATCAGCTTCGGAGGCCTGGTCGCCCTCGGGGGCGTCGACCTCCACGTCAACACCGGCGAGATCGTGGGCCTGATCGGACCGAACGGAGCGGGGAAGACGACCGTCTTCAACTGCATCAGCCGCTTCTACGACGCTGATCGCGGGACGATCCGTTTCAAGGAGCGCGACATCACGCGCTCCCGCTCCCACGAAATAATCCGCTTCGGCATCGCGCGCACGTTCCAGAACGTCGAGCTCTGTCGCAGCATGACGGCGCTCGAGAATCTGTTGGTCGGCCAGCATGTCGTCATGCGCAGCGGTGTGATCCGTGATGGCCTCCGTCTGCGCGGTGTCAGGGCCGACGAAGCTCGGGCGACGCGGAGCGCCGAAGAGATGCTGGACGTCTTGGGGCTCACGCCACAGCGTGATCGCGTCGTATCGACACTGCCGTTCGGCCTGCAGAAGCTGGTCGAGCTGGGCCGGGCGCTCGTCTCGCACCCGGCATTGCTATTGCTCGACGAGCCGACCGCCGGCGCTGACAAGCACGACATCCAAGGCTTCGCGGACCTGATCCGCCGCATGCGCGACCGGTTCGATCTGAGCGTGCTCGTGGTGGAGCACGACATGTCGTTCGTGATGGGACTCTGCGATCGGCTCTACGTGCTGGATTTCGGCCGGCGTATCGCCGAAGGAACGCCGGCGGACGTTCGGAAGGATCCCGCGGTCATCGCAGCGTATCTCGGCGAGCCCGAGCTCCAGGCCTCCGAGGTCTAGGTGGCTCGTCCGTTGCTGGTGGTGCATGAGCTCGAGGCGTACTACGGGCGCGTGTGTGCTCTGCACAGCGTCAGTCTCGAGGTCGCCGAGGGCAGTGTTGCGGCGCTGCTCGGCCCGAACGGCGCGGGCAAGACGACAACGCTGCGCGTGATCTCCGGTCTCCTCCGGCCGACTCGCGGTTCCGTTGAGTTCGACGGCAAACGCATCGACGGATCCAGCCCAGATCGATTGGTGCGCGCGGGGATCGCTCAGGTGCCCGAAGGAAGACAGATCTTCACGGACCTCACCGTGCGCGAGAACCTGCTGCTCGGTGGTTACGCGCGACGGGCCGGTGGGTCCGCACGCCAGGAGTCCCAACGTGTCTTCGACTACTTCCCGCGCCTGGGTGAGC
>JBDUCG010000023.1:0-13614 GCA_040003565.1 Chloroflexota bacterium
GCCCGGCGGCCGTCGCGGTCGAACGTCTCGCCGGAGGGCGCGATGATCGCGTCGCTCGGCATGTTCGCCGGTCCGGTGTCGAACGCGATCACGTCGTCGGACGACGCCGTTGGGATCAGCGTGAGGTTCGCGATGCCGCCGAGGTTGAGCACCGCGATCGGCGCGCGCGACCCGAAGAGGACGAGATCGCCGAACGGGACGAGCGGCGCGCCCTCGCCGCCCGCGGCCATGTCCGCGCTGCGGAAGTCGTTCACCGTCGGCACGCCGGTCGCTCGTGCGACGCGCGACGCGTCGCCGAGCTGCAGGGTCGTGTGCTCCGCCGGCAGATGCGCGACGGTCTGCCCGTGAAGCGCGATGACATCCGGGCGCTGTGGCAGCGTCGCGATGAACGCCGCTGCCGCGCCCGCGTACGCGTCGCCGAGCTGACCGTGCAGGCGCGCGATGTCGGAGAGCGCGAACGGCGCGTCCGCGCCGGCGCGCAGGACCGCATCACGTAGCGCCGTCGGGTACGCGTTCTCGGCCGTCGCGATGATGCGCACGTTCGGATGGTCGCCGGGCTCGACCTCGATCGCGGCCAGGTTGATGCCGTCGCCCGAGGTGCCGGACATCATGCCGACGGCGATCACTTGTCGATTGTCCTTCCGTTCGGACGGGCCCGGCTTGCCGGCCCCGTCCGTGTCCCATTCAAAGGCCGGCCGACACGGCTTCGTGCACCGCGATGCGGAAGCGGTACATGGCGTCGTCGTTGCTGCGGCCGAAGTACACGCGGTTCGTGAGCAGCACGACAGTGAGGTCGAGCTGGGGATCGATCCATAGGGACGTGCCGGTGAAGCCGGTGTGGCCGTAGGCGTCGACGCTGAAGTGGCGGCCGACCATCGGCCCGTCCGACGCGCGCAGCGCGAGCCCGATCCCGCGGCGGACGTTGCCCTCCTTCACCCGCTCCGTGCGCGCGAGCGCCGCGAGCTCGTTGCCGATGACCGCGCCGTCGCGGAAGACCCGCGCGATCGCCGCGACGTCCGCCGCGGTGCCGAAGAGACCGGCGTGCCCGGAGATGCCTCCGACGGAGAACGCGTTCTCGTCGTGCACCTCGCCGCGGAGTCGCTTCTTGCGCCACTCGGTGTCCTCTTCCGTCGCGGCGCACTTCTCGCGCGGCCGCGGGCCGAATGCGGCGGTGACCGCTTCGACCGGACCGAGGATGCGGTCGTGCACCAGATCCGCGAAGGGACGCTCGCCGATGGTCCCGAGGCCCTGCGTGAGCATGATGTAGCCGAGATCGCTGTAGGTGAACGTGCCGAGGTCCTGCGCGAGTGGCTCCTGCGCGGCTCGCCACACGGCCTCCTCGAGCGAGGTGACCTCCTTCCACAGCGGCAGCCACCACTTCAGGCCCGCGGTGTGCGTGAGGACGTGAGCGAGCGTCACGTCATCCTTGCGGCCCCCACGGAAATCGGGAATGAGCTCGCGAAACGGCGTGTCGAGCGTGAGGGTGCGCTCCCGCACGAACGACAGCGCAAGGGCAGTAGTGACGAGCTTCGTCAGCGATGCGAGATCGAACAGCGAGTCCGCGATGCACGGGCCGTCGGGACCGGCTCGCTCGTCCGGGCACAGCGTGCCGCGCGCGAGCACGTCGACGGCGCCGCGGCGCTCTACGCGGAGGACGCACGCCGTGCAGAGCGAGCCGATCGCTTCATCGATGAGCGCGCGGGCGGCCGCGGCGAGATCGCTCAAGTGAAGTCGCGCAACCCGGCACCGAGCGCGTAGCGATCGTTCACGGTCACGGGCAGCGATCCAACGGGCTTGCGCGCGCCGCTGATGACCTCGATCACGGCGCGCAGCGAGGGCAGCCGGCCGTCGTACGCGCACACGGCCGCCGCGACATTCGGCGCGAAGCGGACGTCGTATGGGCCGCGCAGCGAGACGAGCACCGTGGGTCTGCTGGCGGCGAGCCGCGTTACCAGCTTCAGCTGGTCGTCGTTGATCCCGATGTCCGCGACACCGACGACGACGACATCCGCTTGTTTCGCCTCCGCGAGCGCGGTCGTGATCACCGACTCGGTGATGTTCGTCCCGAACTTGCGCGCCGAGACGTCGGGCCAGGACCGCTCGAGCTCGGACGCGAGGTCGCTGTCGCCCGGAAGCGTGGTGAGGTCCGCGGTCGTCGTCGCGATCGCGTAGACGCGCCCGCGCAAGGGCAACGCCTTCCCGTCGTTGTGCAGCAGCGTGATGCTGTCGCGCGCCATGTCGAGCGCGGCCGTGGCGTTGGCCGTCAGGTCAGGCTTGTGGAACGTGTTGCCGCGCGTGAGGATCAGATAGCGGGTCTTCGCATCGATCAAACGCGCGACCGACGCGTCGAGCGATGGGAGCGCGCCGTTCCGCGCTGCGTCGACGACCAGGCGATGGCCCTCGCGCTGCGCGGTCTCGTCGAAACGGAACAGGACGAAGTCGGCGCCGGCCTGCAGCGCGCGCAGACCCGCTGCGGCCTCTCCGATCGTCGCGAGCGCTCCCATCTCGAGATCGTCGGTGACCGTGATGCCCCTGAAGCCGAGCTCTCCACGCAGGAGATCGGTCGAGATCCGCCGCGAGAGCGACGCAGGGAGTGACGGAGTGGGATCGAGGGCGGGCACGATGAGATGCGCGAGCATGATCGCCGGCACGCCGGCCGCGATGGCCTGCCGGAACGGCACGAGCTCGACGCGGTCGAGACGGGCCCGGTCGACGTCGATGATCGGCAGACCGATGTGTGAATCCACCGTGGCCGCGCCGTGGCCGGGAAAGTGTTTCGCGCAGCAGAGCATCTTCGCGTCGGCGTAAGCCCGCACCGCCGCGTCCACCAGTGCCGCGACGCGCTGCGGGTCCGAGCCGTACGAGCGGTTGCCGATGATCGGGTTGAGCGGCTCGTTGTTCACGTCGGCGACGGGCGCGAAGTTCCAGTTGACGCCCATCTCGAGGAGCTCGTCCGCCGTGATGGCCGCCGCGCGCCGGACAGCCGCCGCGGGATCGGGTGTGGCGGCCAGCGCCATCTGGCTCGGGAACACGGTCGGCGCGATCCGCGCGACCGACCCGCCCTCCTGGTCCAGCGCAAGGAAGAGCTGTGGGACCTTCGCCTCGGTCGCGATCCGTTGCAGGTCGCCGCAGATCCGCCCGAGATCTCCTCGGCCCGCTGCGTTCTCCGCGCGGAGGACGATCCCGCCCACAGCGCGAGTGCGGATCATCTCCTCGACCGCGCTCGTGACAGTGGATCCGTGGAACGCGATCGCCATCGTCTGCCCCGCTCGCTGCTCGACAGTGAGTGAGCTCACGAATTTGTCGAGCGCCGACGGCTCCGGCTTCGGCGTCACGCACGATGCGAGCGCGGCACCCGCTGCGCCGAGGAAGGTGCGCCGCCTCAAAGCCGGACCGGCAGCTGCCCAGTGGGGCGAAGCTCCCCCGCGAGCGCGGCCGCGAGCGCTTCGAGCGACGGCGGAACGTCGCTGTAGGTAAGGAGCGCGGGCGTGCCCGGGATGAGCGCCGCGTCGTAGGGGCTGCGGATCGCGCAGAGGATGCCGCCACCGGCGAGGAGGTCGCGCGCGCGCGCTGCCTGCTCGGGCTGGAAGGCCGCGTTCGACGTGACGACGACGAGCGTGCCGTCACCGTCGGGCAGCCGCCCCTCGCGACCGAAGGCGAGGCGTTCGCCGAAGCGCTGCCGGAGCGCGCGCTCGAGGCCGCCCACGGGATCGGCGGTCTCTTCGACGAACGACTGGCGTGCGGAGCCGAAGGTAACGACGCGCACGCGTCCATCGAGCCGCGGCAGCGCGGGTCCCTGATGCGTCAGCGCGCGCTCCGCGATCTCCGCCGCGAGGAGACGCGCCGGCGCGTCGTCGATGTCGTCATCCGGTACCTCTATGGCGAACCGCTCGCGGAAACGCGCGGTGCGTCCCAGCGCCTCTTTGATCCGCGCGGGATCGACGCCCGCGTCGATCCAATCCGCGGCCGCGAGCTGGCGGTCCAGACCGGTCGTGACCATCGCCGCGTCGGCGCCGGCCGAGATCGCGCGGGTCACGACATGTTCGGGCGTCTCGACGTCGGTGATGCCCTTCATATCGAGCGAGTCCGTCACCGCGAAGCCGGTGAAGCCCAGCTCGCCGCGCAGAAGATCGGTGAGGATCGCGTGCGACACCGTGGCGCCGTCCTTTGGATCGAGCGCGGGATAGCGGACATGGGCGGTCATCACGCCGCTCGCACCGGCCGCGAACGCGGCGCGAAAGGGAACGAGCTCGCGCTTCTCCATCGTCGCGCGGTCGACGTTCGCCTCGGGTCGCACCAGGTGTGAGTCCTGGGAGGTGTGGCCGTGACCGGGGAAGTGCTTCGGCGTCGTCGCGACGCCCGTGCCCTCGCTGCCGCGCACCCACGCCGCGGCGAACTCCGCGACGCGCGCCGCGTCGTCGCCGAACGCTCGGGTGCCGATCACGGGATTGCGCGGGTCCGAGTTCACGTCGCAGACCGGCGCGTGGTTCACGGCGATGCCATCCGCCCGCAGTCCTTCACCGACCGCGCGCGCCGCGCGCTCCGCGTACGTCGGGTCGCCAGTCGCGCCGATCGCCATCGCGCTCGGGAACGTCGCCCGATATCCGATGCGGATCACGCTGCCGCCCTCTTGATCGACGGCGACGGGCACCGGTGGCAGGCCGCCGCGCCGTGCGGCGTCCTGTATCTCGCGCAGCATCGCGCGCACCTGCGCCTTCGACCGGATGTTGTCGCGGAACGCAAAGAGCAGGACACCCCCGATCGCGCCGGTGCGGATCGCGTCGAGAAGAGGACCGGGCGCCTGCGGCCCATCGAAGCCGGCCCACACCAGCGCGCCGGTGCGGAGGCTCACGCGCGCCGGCGTCGGTAGCGCGAGATCGTGAGCTGGCCGAGCGGTCTCCCGCGCAGCGAGCGCGTGTCCTTCTCCAGGATGATGCGGCGGATCTGATCGGGCAGCGGGATGATCGGCGCGATGCGACGGCGGCTGCGCGGGCCCGCGATGCGACCGCCGAGCGCGTCGAGGATGTCCTTCACCCGTTCATCGATCTCGTGGATGTCGAGCGGTCGCTGGCCGAGAAAGAGCTGGATGCGCAGCTCAAGCCGGTCACTCTCGCGATAGCCGACGCCGCGGCTCGTCTGCGCGTCGAGCACGGCCGAGTGCACGCGACGTCGCCATTCGTTGCTGGGCGCGGTGTAGCCGGGGAGCACCGTGCTGATCGTGAAACGTCGCTTCGCCACTGGAACACAAGCCTAGCGAGGTAAGTACGATGCCGCGATGAGCACACCGACCCTTTCCCTCATCCCGATCCCCGCGAAGGTCACGCCGCGCGCCGGCGCGTTCTCGTTGACGCCATCCACGCAGATCGAAGCCGCCGATGCGCTGCGCCCGATCGCCGAGCGTCTGCGCGATGAGCTGCGCCCGGCGACAGGTCTTCCGCTGCCGGTGGTGACCAAGGCTGGCGGGTCGCGGATCACGCTCGGCCTGGACGAGAGCCTCGCTGGCCTCGGCGATGAGGCGTACCGACTCAGCGCATCGAGCGACGCCGTCGCGATCTCTGGCGCGCGAGCGGCGGGCGTGATGCACGGCACCCAGACGCTGCGGCAGCTGCTGCCGCCGGCGATCTTCCGACGCGCGGTCGTTCCCGGCGTGACGTGGGAGGTTGCTGGAGTCGAGATCGAGGACGCGCCGCAATTCTCGTGGCGGGGAAGCCACCTCGATGTCGGCCGCCACTTCATGCCGAAGGCGACCGTCGAGAAGCACATCGACCTGCTGGCTCTGCACAAGCTCAACGTCTTCCACTGGCACCTGACCGAAGACCAGGGTTGGCGCATCGAGATCAAGCGCTACCCAAAGCTCACCGAGGTCGGCGCCTGGCGAAACGACAGCATGATCCCGCCACTCACGAGAGATCCCGCGCAGCGGAAGTTCGCCGGCGTCCCGCACGGCGGGTTCTACACGCAGGACGATGTCCGCGAGGTCGTGCGGTACGCGGCGGATCGCGGCATCACCGTGGTCCCTGAGATCGAGATGCCCGGGCACGCGCTCGCCGCGATCGCCGCGTACCCGGAGCTCGGCAACACCGGGGCGAAACACGAGGTCCAGACGTACTGGGGCATCTCGGAGCACGTCTTCGGCGTCGGCGAGAACGTCTTCACGTTCCTCGAGAACGTGCTCGACGAGGTGCTCGCGCTGTTCCCGTCGAAATTCATCCACGTCGGCGGCGACGAATGCCCGAAGACGGAGTGGAAGGCGAGCGCGGCCGCGCAGGCGCGTATGAAGGAGCTCGGACTCAAGGACGAGGACGAGCTGCAGAGCTGGTTCATCACGCGGATGGACAAGTGGCTCGCCGCGCGGGGACGGCGCCTGATCGGCTGGGACGAGATCCTCGAGGGCGGGCTCGCGCCCGGCGCGGCGGTCATGAGCTGGCGCGGGGAAAAGGGCGGCATCGCCGCCGCCAAGGCGGGACACGATGTCGTGATGGCCCCGGAGAAGCCGACCTACTTCGACTACGACAACTCGGAAAACGAGCCGCTTCCGATCCGCCGGCTGAACACGCTTGCCGAGGTCTACGCGTACGAGCCGGTGCCGAAGGAGCTCGGCACCGCGGAGGCGAAGCACGTTCTCGGTGCGCAGGGTCAGCTGTGGACGGAGTACATGCCCGATCAGCAGCGCATGGAGTACATGGCCTGGCCGCGCCTCTGCGCGCTTGCCGAGGTCCTGTGGTCGCCGAAGGAAACGCGCGACGCCGCGGATTTCACGCGACGGCTGGACGCGCATCTCGAGCGGCTCCGGATCCTCGACGTGAACTACTGGCGTCCGAGGCGCTAGCGGCCGACGTTCACCTGAAGCACTGCGTATCCGCTCGCGCCGTTCGGGAACGGCTGGCGGCCCACCGGTGTCTCGGTATCGCCGCGGCCGTCGGTCGATCGCGCCTGAAGCGTGTGCGTTCCGACGTTCGGCGGCGTCCACTGCGCCGACCACCGCCGCCAGGTGAGCGGGCCGGCGGGCGCCTCGAGCTTCGCGACCTGCCACGTCTTAGCGCCGTCGAACGAGACCTCGACCTTGCTGATGCCGCGCGCGCCTGCGAACGCGACGCCCGCGACGGTGATCTCGCCGCCGCTCCACTTGATGGTGCGCGCTGGCACGTCGATGCGCGTGCCGGTGTTGACGATCGCGCCGTCCGACCAGCCCTGCCCCTGCCAGTACCCGAATACGTCGTAGGTCGCGACGTCGATCGAGCGCAGCCACTTCACGTTCTTCATGCCGTAGATGTTCGGCACGAGCACGCGCACCGGGAAGCCGTGGTCCTGCGGCAGCGTCTTCCCGTTCATGAGGTAGACGAGCAGGGTCTCCGGCTCCATCGCCTTCGCGATCGGGAACGAATCGGTGTAGCCGTCGACCGAGGTCAGCACGACGTCGTACGCCTTCGCCGTCGGTCGCGCGCGCTGCAGCAGGTCGCGCATGCGCACGCCGGTCCAGACGGCGGTGGACATGAGCTCGCCACCGGTCGGGTTGCTGATGCATTCAAGGGTGTGCACCTGTTCGATCGCGTCGAGATCGAGGAGCTCGTCGTACGTGAGCGCGAACGGCATTTCGACCGCGCCGGTCACGTCGAGCTTCCAGGTGGCGATGTCGACCCGCGGCTTCACCAGCGTGGTATCCACCGTGTAGTGATCCTCGTTCGCCGTCACGCGCGGCGTGATGCCGGCGAGCGCATCGATC
This sequence comes from Chloroflexota bacterium, assembly GCA_040003565.1. Lineage (GTDB taxonomy): Bacteria > Chloroflexota > Limnocylindria > P2-11E > P2-11E > CF-39. Next base: position 7,724 of record JBDUCG010000023.1, read on the forward strand.
GCGGGATCGGCTGGCCCCAGCGTCACCGCTTGGATGAGATGGCGCGCGGCCGACGGCAGATTACCTAGGCGCGAACCAGCGACCGCGATCGTGTGCGAGAGCGGCAGCCCGCCGAGGGCCGCGACCGCGGCCGCCGCAGCTCCGCCGAGCAGGATGCGGCGGCGCGACTGCATCGGCTCCGCGTCGCGCGCGAGCGCGGCGGGCGCGAGATACGCCAGCGCCAGCGCGTTCGCCGCGAGACCGACCCCGGCGTCGACCATGCTGGTCCCGAGATCGATCTTCTCGCCCGCGAACAGCTGTCCCAGGATGACGCCGAGGATCCACGGCGCAGCTACTGCGCCGAGCACCGTCGCGTCGCTGCGTCGCGGCGAGATCGCGAGCATCCCCGCGACGGCGCCCGCGAGTAGGAACAGCGCGAGCACGCCGATGATGAGGAGCGCCTTCGCCCAGAAGTGAAGGAGCTCGATGAGCGGGATCGAGATCCAGCCCGGAAGCACGTCGATGATCGCCTGACCGAGCGCGAACGGCGTGAAGGGCAGTCCGACGAGCGAGACGAGGAACGCGACGTCCAGCGCGAGGAACATCGCGAGGACGCCGACGAGGAGTCCGGTGCGCTGGCGCGGCGTGAGACGACCCATATATGGCACGATACGACTCGTTGCCAGACCTTCTTCCTCCGATGACCGCGGAGGATCTCTACGCCTTCCGCTTCCTCAGCGACGCTCAGCTTTCACCTGACGGCGAGCGTGTCGCGTTCGCCGTGCGCACCGTGGCGCCGGAGCGCGACGGATATCGCTCAGCGATCTGGCTGGTGCCCTTCGATGGCTCGCGCGAAGCGGTCCGCTTCACGTCCGGAGACGGGCAGGACGCACAACCGCGCTGGTCGCCCGACGGGCGGACGCTCGTGTTCCTCTCGGACCGCGGGGCGCCCGACAAGGCCGACGGCAAGAAGCGCAAGCCGAAGAACGTCTTCGTCCTGTCTCTCGACGGCGGTGAGGCGCGACAGCTGACGACCTTCGAGGACGACTGCAGCGACATCGCGTGGTCGCCCGATGGGCGCCGCGTCGCTTTCGCGGTCAAGGACGCCAAGGCAGCTGGCGCGGAAGACGACGGCCTGCGTATCTACGAGCGCATGCGGTACAAGACCGACGAAGGCTTCCTCTCCGACCAGCGCCGCAAGCACATCTGGATCGTCGACGTGGCGGGCGGCGAGCCGCGTCGCCTCACCGATGGCGACTGGGACGACGGGCAGCTCGCGTGGTCGCGGGACGGCCGCGAGATCGCGTTCATCTCGAACCGCAGCCCGGATCGCGAGCGGAACACGGTCGCGGACATCCATGTCGTTTCCGTCACCGATGGCGCGACGCGTCGCGTCACGAACGAGCTCGGACAGTACGGCAACCCCTCGTGGTCGCCGGACGGCAAGACGATCGCGTGTTACGGGGTCGAGAAGGCGCTTGGGTCCGCGTCGAAGAACGTGCATCTATGGGTGTGGCCCTCCGCCGGCGGCCGCGGCACGGATGTGCTGGCCAAATGGGATCGCACCGTCGGCTCGGTGGTGATGAGCGACATGCGCGCGCAGGTGCACACCCTCGCACCGCAGTGGAGCGCGGACCGCACGCACCTCATCTTCGTCGGCTCGGATCAGGGCACCGCGAACGTGTACAGCGTTCCCATCAGCGGCGGCGAGCCACACGCCGAGACGCTCGGCGCGCACCAGATCGTGAGCCTCTCGCTCGCCGACGATGCGCAGCACTTCGCGTGTGTCTTCTCGAACGCGACGTGTCCCGGCGATGTCGCCGCCGGCGAGCTTGGCAAGGGTCTTCGCTGCCTCACCGATCTCAACGGCGAGCTCCTCCGCTCGCGCCATATCACGCCACCCGAGCGCGTCGAGTTCAAGGGCGCCGACGGCTGGATGATCGAGGGCTGGATCATGAAGCCGCGCGGCTTCGACGCTGCAAAGAAGTGGCCGCTCGTCCTCGAGGTGCATGGCGGTCCGCACTCGACATACGGCAACGGCTTCTTCCACGAGTTCCAGGTGCTAACGGGCCGCGGCTACGGCGTTCTTTACACCAATCCTCGCGGCAGCCATGCGTACGGCGAGAAGTTCTCAGAAGCGTGCGTCGGCGACTGGGGCGGCAAGGACTACGAGGACCTGATGGCCGGCGTCGACGACGCGCTCAAGGCTGGCTGGGTCGACGAGAAGAAGGTTTATGTGACCGGCGGGAGCTACGGCGGGTTCATGACCAACTGGATCATCGGTCACACCACGCGCTTCCGCGCCGCGGCGACGCAGCGCAGCATCAGCAACAACATCTCCGCGTTCGGGACCTCTGACATCGGCTGGCACTTCTGGGAGCACGAGATGGGCGACGCGACCCCGTGGCACAAGGCGGAGAAGCTCATCGAGCGCTCACCGCTCACGTACGTGCCGAAGGTGAAGACACCGCTGCTGATCCTTCACGCCGAACGCGACCTGCGTTGCCCGATCGAGCAGGCGGAGCAGTTCTTCATCGCGCTCCGCTGGCACGGCGTCGAGACGACGTTCGTCCGCTTCCCCGAGGACAACCACGACCTCACGCGCGGCGGGAAGCCACGCAACCGCGTCGAGCACGCGAAGCGGATCGCCGACTGGTTCGACGCTCACCCCTGATCCGGTCCGCGGCGGCGCGCGTCTCTGTCGCTGCCTCGGCGACCCGAATCAGCGTCTCCCGGCAAGACTCGCAGCGAGCGCGACGAAGCTGCCGAGCCCCATGACGACGATCGTGGATGAGATCGCGCGTCCGGCGATCGTGAGGGGCTCCGGTGTCGCATGGCCGGCGGTCACCAGGGTCGCGATCGCCCAGGCGTAGCCGGTCAGCACGTTCGGGAATGTCGCGGGCTCGACCCACTGGACGAGCAGACCGCCGACGAGGATGACCGCGAACAGCACGGCGACGATCACGAGCGCGGCGTTCCGCGTGAGCGGACGCCCGAGGCGGTCGTACATCACGCCCATCACGGCGAAGACGCGCAGCAGCCGCGCCGCTCGCAGCACGCGCAGCGCCTGCGCCTCCGGCGGCACGAGAAGCGGCGGCGACACCACGATGAGCGCGAGGTCGAACCAGTGCGAGCGAACGTGGGCACCGCGATCCGGCGCGCGCCACAGATCGATCGCGTAGTCGAGGGCGAACAGCGACCAGATCACCGCGTTGGCGACCGTCGCGGCGCCGACGACGCCCGGATCGGGGCTGGTCTCCTCGAGCAGCAGCACCGGAACGAGGAGCAGCGCGAGGAAGAAGATGGCCCAGTCGCCGAGCATCGCGTGACGGAGCCTAAGATTCGCGCCGTGCGCGTGCGACGTGCGGTCGTGGACGACGCCGACGCGATCGAGCGCGTCCGAACCGACACGTGGCGCGACGCGTACCGCGGGCTCATGCCGGACTCACTTCTCGACGGACTCGGCTATGACGCCACGCGGCGCCGCGCGCTCATGGCCGCGCTACCGCCGCACCAGTTCGTACTCGTCGCGGAAGACGACGGTGCGGTCGTGGGCTTCTGCATCGGCGGTCGTTCGCGCACGCCCGACGATCGGTACACGGGCGAGGTGTACGCGATCTACGTGCTGCCCCAACAACAAGGCCGGGGCATCGGGCGCGCGTTGTTACAGGTCGCCGCGAAGGAGCTCGTCGACCGCGGCTGTAGCTCGATGCTGATCTGGGTGCTGCGCGAGAACGCGCCGTCGCGGCGCTTCTATGAGCGGATGGGCGGGATCCACGTCCGCGATGAGGAGCGCGAGCTCGAGGGCGTGCGGATCACCGAGTCCGGCTACGGCTGGGAGGACATTTCGAGATCGTTGGGCGGCTCGTCCGGCAGCGTCCAGCGGATGTAAGGCTTCGCCCACTTCACGTGGAGCTCGTTGGCCTTGTCGGTGGCCGCGCTGAACGCATGGTCGAACGCGCGGAGGTCTCCGGCGTCGCATGCCGCGAGCGACGGCACGATGTGCTGCTCCTCGAACGCGGCGAGGTCGCCCGAGTACTTCGGTCGCACGATCGCAAGCTTGCGCTGCAGCGAGCGCACCCGGCGCACGAAGTAGGCGGCGAGAGGCCAGTTGCCTCCGCGAGCCGCGTACGCACACTTCCACCAGCAGTTTCCGACTGAGGCCATGATCTCGCCCGTCCCCGGCAGCAGCTCCGCGATCTCTTCCAGCGTGAGCTCGACGCGTGGCGTGCGCGCGCTCTTTGCCTCGTCCGACATGACCGCGATAGTAGGCAGGTGCATCACCACCAGCGGGGCAACTTCTGGCAGGCGGTCTGGAACTTCACCGATAGCGAGATCCCGCTGGCGCGTCGCATCGCCGTCGCGTCGCGGAACGTCTGGCTCCGGGTCGTGCTGCGACAGGCGTGCTGCGGCCACGACGGCGAGCCAGGCTGCTGACTCGCCACGCCGACGGAGGGTCCTCCGCACCGCTAGCATGAGCGCTCCGTGAAGGAGTTCCTCGAGGGCCGTCGTTTGGGCTTCGCGCTGCGGTCGCCGCTCGCGTTCGTCGCGATCGGGCTCGGCCTGGCTGCCACGCTCGTCGATCTCATGGCCTGGTTCGGCTGGGGCGCACGGGACACGAGCACGTTCGTTGTCGCCGCGCAGTGGCTCGTCGTGTCCACCTTCATCGTCATTGGTCTCGCTGCGATCACCGCGGTGGTCGAGCACGGCGACGTCGATCACGAGGAGCGTTCGCTCGCGCGCATCGACGAGGCGGCCGCGATAGGCGCGCTCGTTCTCTACGGTCTTTCGGCGATCCTGCGCAGTCTGGAGCTCGGTCAGGCCGCTGCCTCGCCGGCACCGTTCCTTCTTGCGATCGCCGGTCTGGTACTGCTTGTCGCCGACGCCGGCCTCGCTGCGAACCTGTACAGCGCACGCGAATGGGAGGTCATCGAGGACGAACCGGTCCGCGAGCGGCACCGGCGGCGGGTCGCCGGCCGCTAGTGGACCTGACCAACGAGGGTCACGTGGTCGCTAGCGCAGTGACCTGGAGCGGAGCTCGAACGCCGCCAATGCGTTCTGCGGGTCCACGCGAAGCTCGCGTCGGAACGCCAGCTCGCTGACGAGGTCCTCGGCCTTCACCGCATCCTCGATGCAGAGCGCGATCATCTCCCACGTACTGGCCATCTTCGTCACCTCCGTGCCTTTCCTGCGGACACTTTCGCGCGGAAACACGGGCGGCGGCGTTCTCCGGGCGACTCGGCCAGTGTCAACCGCGCGACGCAGCCACATAAACTCGGGCCGGTGATCCATCTCGAAGGGCTGACCAAGCGCTACAAAAAGGCCGATCGCAACGCCGTAGATGGCATCTCGTTCGATGTGCGCGCGGGCGAGTTCTTCGCCCTGCTCGGCCCGAACGGGGCAGGGAAGACCACCACGATCTCGATCCTGACCACGACGCTCTCGCCGACCGGCGGCACCGCGACGATCGACGGGCACGACATCGTGAAGGAGGCGAGCGCGGTCCGGCGGATCGTCGGCATCATCTTCCAGCGTCCGAGCCTGGACATGAACCTCACCGCCGAGGAGAACGTCCGCTTTCACGCGATCCTCTACCGGCTCTACCCCTACGCGCCGAGCTACGGCCTCATGCCGGCCGCGTACCGCGAACAGGTGCAGAGCCTCGCGGGTCTGCTCGGCATCGCCGACGAGCTCCACAAGCCGATGCGGACGTTCTCCGGCGGCATGCGCCGGAAGCTCGAGATCGTGCGCAGCCTCATGCACCGACCAAAGGTGCTGTTCCTCGACGAGCCGACCGCGGGCCTCGACGTTCCCAGCCGACGGACGCTGTGGGAGTACCTGACCACGATCCGGCGCGAGAGCGGCACGACGGTGTTCCTCACGACGCACTACCTCGAAGAGGCCGAGGAGGC
>JBDUCG010000205.1:0-3971 GCA_040003565.1 Chloroflexota bacterium
GACCTTGCCCATCGCCGACGCGCGCTCGCTGTCGGGATAGATGCCCTGCATGAGCATCGCGTACGAGGCCATGTTCGCGATGGAGATCACCCACATCGTCACCGACACGAGCGCGAGCGCGAACGGCGTGGTCACGATGAGCACGCCGATCAGGAACACCAGCCGGCCGGCCACGGCGGTCCACGCCGTGACCCGCACGGGGGCCGCGCGGGCAAGCAGGTAGGCGAACAGTGGCGAAAGGAGGTGGCCGATGAACGGGCCGGCCACGACGAGCGCGACGTCCTGCGTGGATCCACCCATCCGGCGGACCACGACCGGGAGGAATGCGGCGATGACGCCGAGGTACAGGCCCGCGCAGACGCCGGAGAAGGCGTCGAGGCGGAAGTTGGCGCGGACGCGCTCGGCGGACCAGTTGCGATCGGAGTGGGGCACTACGAGCAAGGTAACGGCGGATGTCCGGTCGTCGCCCCGGATCCGGTGGCAATGTCCGGACAGGTACCGCGTTGCGCTATCGGGTCAGCTGCCGAGGTCCTCGGGACGCGGCGGACGGACGCCACTCGGACGCGGCGGGTAAGGACGCCGGCCGCCGAAGCCGCCAGGCCCGCCTGGTCCACTTGGTCCACTTGGTCTGGGACCGTTGCGGAAGCCGCCGGGACCCGGTGGGCGGAAAGCGACCGGCCCGCGAGCGCCCGGCGCGGTCGAGCTGATGACCACGCGGCGGTTCGGATCCATCCCGACGGACTCGGTCTTGATGCCTGGCTCCTCCTGCACGGCGAGGTGCACGATGCGCCGCTCGAAGGCGAGCATCGGCTCGAGTGTCACGGCCTGGCCGGTGGTCTTCACTCGGCTGGCGACGCGGTGGGCGATCTCACGAAGCTGGTCCTCCCGCCGCCGCCGGTATCCCTCTACATCGACGGGGATGTGGACCGGGTGTCCGACCGACTTGGACGCGATGGCCGAGACGATCTGCTGCAGCGCCACGAGGTTCTCGCCGCCGCGGCCAATGAGGGCCCCGAGCTCGGCCCCCTCGACGTCGAGGCCCTCCATGCCCGGCCGATCGTCGAGCGTGACCGCCGCCTCGACGTCCATCTTCTCGAGCAGTGTCTTCAGCACCGTGAGACCGAGGGCGAGCTCCTCGGCGAGGATCGGTGCAGCGTCCTCGGCCTCGTCTTTCGCGCGGTCCGCGGCGGCACGCACCGCGTCCGGCCGGCGCGGCACGTCTCGCTCGTCCACGATCGGCTCAGGCAGCTCGGCCCGCTCCTCCTCCGTGAACGACAGGAGGACGCGGGCATCGACGCCACCCATGCCGAGCATGTTCGCGGGCTTACCGCGCTCAAGGATCTCGATGTCGACGTCCGAGCGTTTGCGCCCGAGGTCCAGCAACCCGCGCTCGATCGCTTCCTCGACGGTCCGACCGGTGAATTCCTCGCCACGAAGCGGCATCGCGTCCCCCCTCGCATGCATCGCCCATCGGCGAGCACGCTCGAATTACTTCCTCTTGTTGGTGTTGCGGTTCCGCTGGCGGCGCGCCTCCCGCGTGTTGTTTCCGCCGTTCGAGCGCGGACCATTCGATGTGACCGCGGCCTTTGGCATCGCCGCCATGTCGCGGCGCTCTTCTTCGAGCGCCGCTTGCTGCCGCGCCGCGAGCGTGCGATCCGCCGGCGACGGGATGTTCTTGAGGAACGGCAGGAACCGTGGCAGCTGGCCCCAGCCGCTCACGAAGTACTGCTGCACGATGCCGAACACGGTCGTCGTCACCCAATACAGCGCGAGTCCGGCCGGCAGGCTCCAGGCGATGAACACCGTGAGCAGCGGGAAGTAGTACTGCATCGACTGCATCATCTTCTGCTGCGGGTCGACGATCTTGGGCTGCGCGGTCGGCTGGAACATCACGGACGAGATGAGCTGCGTCACGCCGGCGAGGATCGGCAGGATCCGGAACGGGTCGGGTGCTCCGAGGCCGTCGGTGATCCACGGCAGCCAATGGGCCGCGAGGTCGAGGCGCTCTCCGCCGGTCAGCGGGTTCGGGACGAATGGGATGAGGATGTCCTTCAGGCTGTCGCCAGTGAGGCCCGGTGCCTGGGTGAACGCCGCGTACATCGCGAGCAGCAGCGGCATCTGCAGGAGGATCGGGAGGCAGCCCATCGCCGGGTTGTACCCGCGCTCTTTGTAGAGCTTCATCTGCTCCTGCGACAGCTTGGTCTTGTCGGTCCCGTACTTCGCCTTGAGGTCGGCCATCGCCGGCGCGAGCTCCTGCATCGCGCGCTGGTTCTGGATCTGGATCCGGAAGAGCGGGTAGAGCGCGAGACGGATCGCGATCGTCAGGAAGACGATGGCGAACCCGAAGTCGTGGACGAAGTCGTAGAAGAGGATGAGCAGCGAGATGAGCGGATGGACGAGCAGGGAGTTCCAGGAGTCTGTGACGATTTGTGGCACCTAGCGCGCTACCCGCTGCGGAACAGGGTCGTAGCCGCCCCGAGCAAAGGGGTTGCACGACACCACCCGGCGGATCGCCATACCGGTGCCGCGCAACGCGCCGTAGCGCTCGACGGCCTCGATCGCGTACTCGGAGCACGTCGGCGTGTACCGGCAGGCCGCCGGAAGGGCCGGGCTGATCTGGGCCTTGTAGAAGCGAAGCAACGCGAGCACGGCGGGTTTCATCGGAGCACCCGATCGAGCTCGCGGTCGAGGGCCCCCCGGATGTCCGCCGGCGCGGCGGCGAGCGACGCGGGCCGGGCGACGAGCACGAGATCGGCGCCCGCGCCGGCCGGCCGGGCCCCAAGCGCGACGCGAAGGGCCTCGCGCACACGCCGGCGAGCGCGGTTGCGCTTCACGGCACCGCCGACGGCGCGTGACGCGACGACCGCGACACGCACGGTGGGCTGATCGGTCTGGAGCGCGCGGAGAGAGAACAGCTGATCGCTGCGCGCGACGCCTTCCGCGCGGACACGCGCGATGTCTTCCCCTCGCCGCAGTCTGGCGGCGTGCATCACTGTCTGCTTAGACGACTGTGAGTCGCTTGCGACCACGCGCTCGCCGCGCGGAAAGGACCCTGCGGCCGCCCGTCGTCTTCATGCGTGCACGAAAACCGTGAACGCGGGCTCGGCGGCGGGTCTTCGGCTGATAGGTACGCTTCACGATCGAGTCCCCTTCTCGAAAAGCTCACGCGTATCACGTCGGATGTGTAGCGACAGTCTAGCAGCCCGGTCCGTGGCCGTTCTTCGCCTTGCCGCGCATTCCGACAGCGGGGTATAGTTCGCGGGCTTCCAGGGGAGCCACTTCGAGCGTCGAACAATCGCGTGGACATCGCGATCCAACGCGTCATCATCGATGGCACCGCGTGCGGCATCTAAGTGGGGAGCGACCGTGACGTCTGACTCGCAGCTGGGAGCAGAGAGCCGTATCAATCTGAAAGAGCTGTGGCGCGCCGCCCTCGGCGAGTTGCAGCTCGCGATGCCGAAAGCGAACTACGACACGTGGTTCAAAGAGACCTACGTCGTGAGCGAAGAGGACGACGTCTTCTGCATCGGTGTGCCGAACGCCTTCGCCCGCGAGTGGCTGGAGAACAAGTACCGGAATCACGTCCGGGCGTCGCTCCAGCGCCTCGTCGGCCGCACCGTCGACGTGCGCTTCATCACCGTCCCCGGCGGCGCGGGCCCGGCGGCCGGCACCGGTCAGCGTCCCGCAAATTCCGTGTATTCCGGCCAGAATCCGAGCAATTCTCGCGGGTCGGTCACGCCTGTCGCGCCGCCCTCGGAGCGACGCGGCGACGCGTCGCCGGTCACGGCGATCCTCAATGCGCGCTACACGTTCGCGACCTTCGTCGTCGGCTCGAACAACCGCCTCGCGCACGCGGCCGCGCTGTCCGTCGCCGAGCGCCCGGGACATTCGTACAACCCGCTGTTCATCTACGGCGGCACTGGGCTCGGCAAGACCCACCTGATGCACGCGATCGGGCACGCCGTGCTGTC
>JBDUCG010000206.1:0-3954 GCA_040003565.1 Chloroflexota bacterium
GTCCTCGCTGGAGAACCGGACCTCCTTGCCGTGGTCCTTAATGAACTCGATCACCGTGCCGGCCTCGCGGATGATCTCGTCGACGCTCTTGCCATGCGAGAACTCGCGCAGGAACGACGATGTGCCGAAGAGGATGTCGATGCCGGTGACGTCCGTACTCACCGCGACGCGCGCGTCGTCCATATGGCAGCGCACGTGCGTGAGGACCTTCGCCTTCAGCCCCAGGCCGGCGACGATCTTCAGGTCCTCGTAGGACTGCGGCGACGCGACCGGCGAGGTGAGCTCGATGTACTCGACGCCGAACTCGTCGAGAAGGCTCGCGATCCGCACCTTCTCGTCCGTCGTGAAGTGCGCGTTGGAGAACTGCTCCCCCTCCCGGAGGGTGGAGTCGATGATCGCGAAGCGCTCGACCGGCATCGTCACGTCCCTTTCCCCACGCGCCGGTCCAGCGCTGGCGGGCTCCTCAAACAAAGAAGCCCGGCAGCGCGTACGCGCATACCGAGCCTCACACGAAGCTTGGTCGCACGGTAGCGCTTCGACCCGGGGTCACCCCCGAGCCGACAGCCCGTCTCCTTCCGGTGGACGAGCCAGCCGGTGATCGCGAAACCGATCACCGACTTCGGCGATCGCCCCGTTCCCGTCGCTTCGGTGGAAGCTCGTTCCTCCGCGAGCGGTACTTCTGACGATCGCGCCTCTGGCCGGCAACGCGATATGAAGTTGTTGCGCGCAGCATACCCTCAAGCGGTGGGGGTTCGCCACTACACACTGCGCGACGCGCGCGCCGAAGACGCCGAAGCGATCTGCGCCATTTACAACGAGGGCATCGCTGATCGCGCGACGCTCGAGACCGACCTGCGGACACCCGAGGAGCGTCGCAGTTGGCTCGCAGCCCGCGACGAGCTGCATCCGGTCGTCGTTGTTGAGTCTGACGGTGTGGTCATCGGGTGGGCGAGTCTCAACGTCTTCAACACGCGCGCCGCGTATCGGCATGTCGCGGACATCTCCGTGTACGTCGCGCGCGACGCGCGCGGGAAGGGCGCCGGCGCCGCGCTGCTCGAGCGCCTGGTCGAGCTCGGCCGCGAGCAGGGTTTCCACAAGCTGGTGCTGGCGGGATTCCCCACCAACGCGGCCAGCGTGGCGCTGTACCGGCGCGTTGGCTTTCGGGAGGTCGGGGTCTACCGGGAGCAGGGCCAGCTGGGGGGCCGCTGGGTCGACGTCCTGCTCATGGAACGGCTCCTCTAGCCGCACAGCGCCTCGGAGTGGGCCTGAAATAGCCCGTTCGGGGGCCTTACGCCCCCCGGACGGCGCCCCTAGCGTCCGGGCGGTGACGCAGGTGAACGGGTTCCCGCGCCCTTTCGTTAGGTGAAGCAAGGCGATGCCGACGTGGCCGTAGGCCGGGCGCGCCCTGTCGACCTGACGGGAGGTGGCGCCGGAACCGATGAGGGCCTCGTTCGTGCCGCAAAGGCTGGCGACGCGTCCGCGTTCGGTGAGCTCTACGAGCGCTACCGCGACGCGATCTACCGGTACTGCCTGTCGCGTACAGGCACCGCGCATGAGGCCGAGGACCTCACGTCGGACGTTTTCGTGAAAGCGCTGCAATCGATCGACCGGTACCAGGAGCGCGGGCTGCCGTTCGTCGCGTTCCTCTACCGCATCGCGCGCAACGCGGCGATCGACCGGTCGCGCACGCTGAAGCAGCCGCTCTCCGTCGACGAGCTCGTCACCGAGCCGCGGTCCGGACAGAACGTCGAAGCCGAGGCGACGCTCGCCGTCGATCGCAGCATCCTCCTCGCGGCGCTCACGAAGCTGAAGACCGAGCACCGCGACGTCATCGTCATGCGCTTCATCGAGGGTTACAGCGCGCTCGAGGTCGCGAAGTCGCTCGGCAAGACCGAGGGCGCGGTCCGCACGCTGCAGCACCGCGCGCTCGAGCGCCTGCGCAAGGAATTCGATGACGCGCAGCGCGACGCGGCCCGCAAGGCGCGACGCTGATGAACGACGACCGCCTCACCGGCCTGCTCGCAGCCCTGCGCACCGAGCGCATGGAGCGCAGCGCGGACCAGGAACTTCGCGCGCGCCTTGAGACCGCCTGGACCGCGCGGGAGAGCCAGGGCGGGTTCGCCTGGCGCATGCGCCGGCCGGTGCTGGTCATCGCGACTGCCGCGCTCCTCGTCGGCTCGGTGGCCACGACGCTGTCGGCGGCCGGCGACAGTCCGCTCTACTCGCTGCGCGTCACGCTCGAGGATCTCGCGATCCCACTGCACCGGGACCCCGAGGACCGCGCGGAATATCTCGTCTCGCTGCTCGAGCAGCGCACCGCGGAAGCGGCTCGCCTCGAGGCCACTGGCAACGCGCTCGCCGCAGGTCACGCCCGAGACATCGAGCGACAGACGCTGCTCATGGTCCAGCAGAACCTGCCGGTGGTTCCCGAGCTCGTCGAGCCAGCGCCGACGGAATCGCCGTCACCAAGCCCGACTCCGACGGAGTCGCCGACGCCGAGTCCGACGCCGTCGCCCGTTCCGACGGCAACGCAACGCCCTGCCACACCCCGTCCAACGACCGCGCCGCCCGCTGCGACGGTGACCGCACCGACTGCTACGCCTAAGCCCACGACGACGGCGACGCCTCAGGCGGTCAGCTTCACCGGCACGATCAAGAACCCGGACGGCACACTCGCGACGAACGTGTGCGTCATGATCAGCCCGAGCACGATGTGCTCGCAGGTCACCACATCCGGCACGTTCCGCGTGACGTTCTCCGCCAAGATGGGTCAGTCAGTGACGCTGTACTTCCTGCGCTCGGACGGGGTCAAGACGTACAAGGGCACGATCACGAAGACTGTGTCGAGCACGTACGTCGACGTCGGGATCGTCTACCTCAGGGTGCAGTGACCGGGCGTTAGGCCGCCAGTACCCCGCTGGTACTTCCAGGTGTGTAAGGTCGCAGGACACCCTTCGTTCTCCGGACCATGAAAGTCTTCAGCACACTCCTCATGGCGACCCTTGCCCTGGCGTTGGTCCTGGTCGCGAGCGCATCAGCGGCGACCGTCGGTGGTGGGACGGTCCTAGCGAGCCCCAATGGACCCGACGAGTTCGGTCGAGCGTGGGCCGCATGCCTCGAGACCCGGGACGCGAACAGCGACGAGTGCTATCGCGCGCAAGAGCTCAGCGGCCTCGGTCCCGACGAATTCTTCGACAAGCTGAACCGCAAGCTGGACTTCCTCGCGGAGCAGCCCAAGCCCGAGAAGAAGCCCGACGCCTGGGCGCTCATGAAAGAGTGCGCCGGCACACGCGACCTCGAGAGTGACGCGTGCCGCCACTTCATCGAGGCGACCGGTCTGGGCGGCGACGAGGTCGCTCTCCTGGCCGACGGTCTCGCGTCGCCCCGGGCCGAGCAGCAGGCAACGGCCGACAAGAAGAGCAGCGCGACCGCGATGACCGACGCGATGCAGGCCTGCATCGACCTGCGCTCAGAGATGAAGGGCGGGAAGTCCATCGAACAGTTGACGGCCCTCGCCGAGAAGATCAACTACGTCTGCCCGAAAGCGATCAAGGACTCGCGTCTCACGCCGGGCCAGTTCTGGTCCAAGTTCGGCGCCTACCGCTAGTTCCTCTCCCCCTCCCCGCACGTGAACAGCGCGTCCCCGTCCAGGACGCGCTGTTCCATGTCCAGCGGCTTCGGAGGTAGTCCAGCCGGGGGAGACACGGCCGATGCGAGGCGCCGTTCCCTGTGGCAAGGACCACAGACCGGGTCCGTTGGAAAGGAATCGAAATGTTCGCGCACATCCTCAGCGCGCTCTCCATGGCCCGGCACGCCGCGGCCCTCACTCTGGTCGCGGGCGCCGCGGCCACCACGATGGTCGCCGGCGCGGTCGACCAGAACACGACCCAGCCTGAGCACCACTCGGATGCGATCACCGTCTCGGTCGCGACAACGACAACGTTCGCGCCGACG
>JBDUCG010000207.1:0-3935 GCA_040003565.1 Chloroflexota bacterium
CTCGCCCGGGGCTGGAACGAATCGACGGACGGTCCACGCCCCGACGTGTGGTCTCCGGCATCCAGGAGCTGGGTCGAGATCCTTCGCGTGCACCGCGTTGGCGGCGACCGTTCCGATCTCATCCCGACGTCGCTGCCGAGCCTCATCCAGTCGCCGCTGATCATCGCGATGCCGCGGCCGATGGCCGAGGCGCTCGGCTGGCCGGACAAGGCGATCGGCTGGCACGACATCCTGGCCCTCGCGCGCGATGCGCACGGCTGGGCCCGCTACGGACACCCGGAATGGGGCCCGTTCCGCCTGGGCAAGACGAATCCGACCGTCTCGACCTCAGGTCTGCACGCGCTGCTTGACACGTACTACGCCGCGACCGAGCTCACGGCGGATCTGACCGCCGCGGACGTGCGGCGACCCGAGGTCGTGCAGTTCGTCAAGGACATCGAGCAATCGGTCGAGCACTACGGCAACACCGCCGCGACCTTCATGCAGAACCTCGGCACTGCCGACGCGGCCGGCGACGCGATGGGCTACATGTCGGCGATCGCGGTCGAGGAGAAGCAGCTCTTCGACTACAACCGGCAAACGGCACGAAAGACGCCGCTCGCGGCGATCTATCCGTCGGAAGGCACGCTGGTGGCCGATCACCCGTACGTCGTGCTGCGCGCGTCATGGGTCGACGAGACCAAGCAGCGCGCGGCCGCGCTGTTCCTCGCCTACCTCGAAGCGCCGCAGCGCCAGGAGCGGTTCCGCGCCGAAGGCTTCCGCGATCAGGACGGTCGCGGTGGTCCCGATCTCACGCAGCGGTGGGGCGTGTTGCCCGCGGGCCCGGTCACGGTGCTGCCCGCGCCATCCGCGGAGACGCTCGCCGCCGTAGAGGCCTCGTGGAGGGAAGTGCGCAAGCGCGCGCGCGTCCTGATGGTGTTGGACACCTCCGGCTCGATGTCCGGAGAGAAGCTCGAGCTCATGAAGCGCGGCGCCAGCGCCGGACTCGAACTCTTCCTCGATGACGACGAGCTCGCCGTCTGGTCGTTCGGCACCGGCCGCGAGAACGTGGCCGCGATGGGGCCAGTCGGCCCCCGCAGGACGGAACTCAACCGTGCGATCTCGGGCCTGATCGCGGCGGGCGGCACGCGCCTCTACGACACGACACGCGAGGCGGTGAAAGAGATCGCCGCATCCGTGGATCCACACCGGATCAGCGCCGTCGTCGTGCTGACCGACGGCGTCAACACCAATGGCAACTCCGACCTCGAAGCACTGCTGCGCGACCTGCGCGCCGCCACCCTGGAGACGCGCGTGCGCACCTTCACCATCGCGTACGGGACCGACGCGGACCGCTCGATCCTGCAGCGGATCGCCGAGGCGACGCGCGGTGCGTCGTACGACGCATCGAATCCCGCGTCGATCGAGACCGTGTTCGAGGAGGTCATCGGGAACTTCTGATGAGAACTCCGCTTCGCCTCGATCGAGCCGGAATGGTCCTCAGCTTGGCGGTCGGGATCGCCTACCTCTTCCTCGGCGCAGCCTGGCCGCTCGCGCTTGGGGCCGGCGTGCTCGTCTACACGCTCAAGCTCGCGCTCGAGCTCCCGTGGCGGCCGTACCAGCGCCGTCTGCCGGCGCCGGACCCTGGCTCACCCGAAGCGTTCTGGCTCCAGCGCGCCGCGAACGCGGTGCGGTCGATCAAAGAGCTCCGCCGCTCCGCGCGCTCCGAGTCGATCGCCGACCGCTGCGCCGCGATCGCGATACAGGCGGAGGCGAGCGTCGGGACGTTGCAACGCCTCGTGTACCAGGCGAGCGTCGTCTCCGGGATCGCGCGATCGCGGGACGTTACCGGAGCGCAGATCTTCTACGCGCAGAGCGCGCGGAACGAAGCGGCCGAGCGTCTCGAGTCGACACGACGCGAGCTCCACGAGCGGATCGAGGCCTCGGTGCTCGGCCTAGAGGGGCTCGTGGCAAGGCTCGCGCAGATCGTCGCGCTAAGTGAGGCCGGCGGTGAGGTCGCGTCGATGGATGAGCTCGCGTTCGAGCTCGACTCACTTCGCGCCGCACTGGTGGAGACCGAGGAGCTCGGTCGGAGCTCCATGCACGCACTCAGCGGACCAAATGAAAAGGGAGGGCAATGAAATGCTCCGGTTGATCTTTCGCACCTGGCACTACTCGGTGGCGTTCCTTTCGCACATCTTCGATGAGAGGGCCGACCCGCGCATCCAGATCGAGCAGGCCATCGAAGAGGCGAAGCGGCAGCATGGGATGCTCGCGGAGCAGGCCGCCGCGGTCATCGGCAACCAGCGCGAGCTTCAGCTGAAGATCGCGCGTGGCGACGCGGACGCCGACCGCCTCGACGCATCGGCGGCCAAGGCGCTGCGCCTTGCGGACCACGCCCGCTCCAAGGACGACGCGCAGGCCGCGGCAGGCTACGAGCGCACGGCGCAGCTGCTCGCATCGCAGCTCGCGATCGCGCAGTCATCTCTGGCCGACCTTCGCGAGCTCCACGACCGCGCCGCTGCCGGCGCAGGTGCCGCGCGGCGCGCTCTCGAGCAGAACGCATTCACGCTCCAGAAGCAGATGGCCGAGCGGTCGAAGCTCCTGACCGAGCTCGAAGCCGCACGGATGCAGGAACGTATGGCCGACGCGCTGTCCGCGATCAGCGCGATCGCGCCCGCCGGAACGATCCCGACCCTTCCCGCGATCCGCGAAAAGATCGACCGGCGCATCGGACGCGGCGCGGGCCGCTTCGAGATCGCCCGCGACGGCGTCGAGTCACAGCTGCTCGAGGTCGAGCGCGCCGTGATCGACACCCGGGGCGAGCAGCTTCTTGACGAGATCCGGCGGCGCGAGGGGCTCGCGCCAGCGAGGGAGGAATGACGTGCAGATCCCAGAGTGGCTTCGCGAGACCTTTGTGAAGAAGGCGGCGATCTCGTTGATCGCCGGCCTGGCGGTCTCGGTCTTCGCCGCGGTCGTGCTTCTCACGGTCGAGCGGCCGCACCTCGTCGATGAGGGGCAGCTGACGCCGGCGCTGGTCGGCACGGTGCTGTCCGTCGCGAGCGGAGCGGGGCTGCCGGTCGCGGCCGCGGTCCTGCTCAGCCTGCTCGCTTACGACGCGATCAGATGGAGCGTGCGCTTTCTCGTATCGCGACGCCACCTCCTCGTCCTGTTCGTCAAGCTCGTCGCCCACGTCATCGGTGCGGCATTCTCCGCTCTCGGCGGAGCGCTGCACGCCGCGTTGACGTCGCGCCTGGCGAGACGGTTGGCGCGGCAGGCCAGGGCGATGTCATTCTCAGTTGGTCAGGTGCTGGTCGGTGGCGTCGTCGTCTTCGCGTGCGTCTTCCTGTACACGGGTGCGCTCTCAATCGGGGCGATTGCCGTGGGCCAGAGCGCGCGGCTCGTGATCGCGTTGCTCAATGAGCCGCCGGCGACGTCGGCGATGGTCCTGGGTTTCGCGGGCGCGGCGGCGTTGATGTACCTCGGCGTCGGGCTGTTCGCGGCGTGCTGCTACCTGGCATACCGCACCGTGCTCCGTTCTCTCGCTCGCTGGGCGTGGCACTCTATCGCCGATGGATCTCGGGCTCACGGGTAAGGTCGCCCTCGTCGCCGCGGCGTCGAAGGGACTTGGCCGGGCGATCGCGGAGGAATTCGCGCGCGAGGGCGCCAAGGTGGCGATGTGCAGCCGCGAGGAATCCGCGATCACCGCGGCGGCGGAGGACATCCAGCGAAAGACCGGCAATAAGAACATCCTGCCGATCGCCGCGGACCTCTCGACGCAAGAGGGCTGCGAGTCGTTCATCCAGAACGCGCTCGGCGCGTTCCACGCGCTCGACATCCTCATCGTGAACGCCGGCGGTCCGCCACCGGGACGGTTCGATGATCTCGACGACGCGGCGTGGCAGAAGGCCGTCGACCTGACGCTCTTCTCGGCCGTGCGCCTCACGCGGCTCGCG
>JBDUCG010000208.1:0-3930 GCA_040003565.1 Chloroflexota bacterium
GTCCAGCCGGAGATGTTCCGGACGAGCAGGTAGTCGGCGACGTTCTGGAACCAGCTGAAGAAGTTCGTGAACAGCGCGACGATCAGCTGCTCCGCGAAGTAATAGCCAAGCCCGATCGCCATGCCCGCCGCCGAGGATCGCGCGAAGACGGTCACGAACGACGTCAGCGCGATGTACGGAATGAGCGAGACCCAGCTCTTCCAGAGCGCGATGCCCGCGTCGGACCAGGTCGCGGTCGTGGCGGCTCCCGGTAGCACGAGCACCTGCGGCGGCGGGCTTGCAAGAGACGCGGCGATGCTGCTGCTGAGGGCGACGCTGCCGACGGCAACGATCAGACCGAGCGCGGCGAGGGCCGCAAGGGTCAGGAGCTTCGCCGTGAGATACGGCCAGCGCCCGGTCCCCTGCGTCAGCACCGAGCGCAGCGTGCCGGCCCCGTAATCGATCCCGATCGCCGACGCGGTGAGGATCGCCATGAGGATCAGGCCGAGGGTCTGCACCGTGCCGAGCGCGTTCGGGATGCTCCCGGGCAGCGTGAACGTCGAATACGAGCGCGCGCGGCGGGCCGGCATCGCCGCCTCTTGCTGGCGGCACTGCGCGCTTAGCCCGGCCGTTACCTGCGGATCGAGATCGGCGGGTTGCCGCGACGGGTCGCCCGACAGCAGGTCGACGCAGCGGACCGTGCGCGGCACGCGGCCTTGCTGCTGCTGCAGCGATGCGGGAACGGTCAGCTCCCCGCCGGTCTCCTGAAGGTTCTTGTACGAGAAGAACGCGCCCCAGACCGCGAGCTGGGCGAACAAGAGCGCGAAGACGAGCAGGATCCACAGCATCCAGCGGCGCCGCAGCTTGAACCACTCCCAGATCGCGAGATTCGCGATGCTGCCGATCATGTCTTCTCTCGTCCGGTCGTCGGATCCGTGCTGGTGATCTCCATGAAGAACTCTTCGAGCGTGCGGTGCAGCGGGATGAGCTCGCTCACGTAGATCTCACGTTCGGCGAGCGCGCGCGCGACCTCCCACGCCCGGTCCTGCGGCGCCGTGACGACGAGGGCGCCGTCCTCTGCGGCAACACCTTCGACCCAGGGCAGCGTCCCCAGGACCTTCCGGGCGGCCCCGTCGTCGGTGGTGCGCAGGCGCAGCGAGTCGTGTTCGCGCAGCAGCTCCTGGATCGTGCCCTGCGCGATGAGCTTCCCGCGCGAGAGGACGGCCACGTTGTCGCAGACGAGCTCGGTCTCCGCGAGCATGTGGCTCGAGAGGACGACGGTGCGCCCGCCGGTACCGAGCTCGCGGATGAGCTCGCGCACCTCGACCACGCCCGCCGGATCCAGGCCGTTCGTGGGCTCGTCGAGGAACACGAGCTCGGGCTCGCCGAGCAACGCGCAGGCGATGCCGAGGCGCTGCTTCATGCCGAGCGAGTACGTCGCGAACTTGTGGTCCGCGCGCTTGCCGAGGTCGACCAGGGTCAGCAGCCGGTCGATGTCCGCAGACGCACCGCGTCGTCCGATCCCTTGGAAGTAGCGGAGGTTCGCGCGGCCCGACAGGTACGGATAGAACGTCGGCGTCTCGACCATCGCGCCCACGCGCTGCAGCGTGGCGGGGTGGCCGGCCGGGTCGCCGAAGATCTCCGCGCTGCCGGACGTCGCATGAACCAGCCCGAGCAGCATCCCCATCGTCGTGGTCTTGCCCGAGCCGTTCGGGCCCAGGAAACCGAACACGCCGCCACGCGGCACCTTCAGCGAGAGCGCGTCGACGGCCGTGACGTCGCCGTATCGCTTGGTGAGCCGGTCCGTCTCGATGACGTAGTCGGCCTGAGCGATGGTCATACGGCGACGGCCTCGGTGCCGACGTTCTCGGCGAACTGGCTGTTGTAGAGATCGAAGTAGAAGCCGCGCCGCGCGAGCAGCTCCGCGTGGCTCCCCTGCTCGACGATGCGGCCGGCGTCCATCACCACGATCGTGTCGGCGCTGCGGATCGTCGAAAGGCGGTGCGCGATCACGAAGCTCGTGCGCCCCCGCCGCAGACGGGCCATCGCCTGCTGGATGAGGACCTCGGTGCGAGTGTCGACGTTGCTCGTCGCCTCGTCCAGGATGAGGACGCTGCGGTCGGCGAGGAAGGCGCGCGCGATCGTGAGCAGCTGCTTCTGTCCGCTGGAGATGTTCGACGCATCCTCGGCGAGCACCGTGTCGTATCCGCCGGGTAGCGTGCGGATGAATTGGTCCGCGTGCGCCGCAGTGGCCGCCGCGACGATGTCGTCCATCGTCGCGTCTTCCTTGCCGTACGCGATGTTGTCGCGGATCGTCCCGCTGAAGAGCCAGGTGTCCTGCAGCACCATCCCGAAGGCGCGGCGCACGACGTCACGCGGCAGCTCGCGCGTGTCGACGTCGTCGAGCCGGATCGCACCGCCGTCGATCTCATAGAAGCGCATGAGGAGGTTGACGATGGTGGTCTTCCCCGCTCCGGTCGGCCCGACGATGGCGACGGTCTGGCCGGGTCGGACGTCGAGGGTGAAGTCCTCGATCAGCGGTTTGTCGGGCTGGTAGCGGAACGACACGCGATCGAACGTGACGCGACCGGCGAACTGGGGCGCCGTCGCGGGTGCGATGCGATCGGCGCTTTCCTCGGGAGCGAGAAGGAATTCGAAGACGCGCTCCGCGGAGGCCAGCCCGGATTGCAGCAGGTTGGCCTGCGCCGCGATCTGCGTGAGCGGCATCGTGAACTGGCGTGAGTACTGGATGAATGCCTGCACATCACCCAGCGTCATCGTCCCTGACGCGACGCGATACCCACCGATGACGGCGACGCCGACGTAGTTGAGGTTGGATAGGAACTGCATCGCCGGCTGGATGACCCCCGAGAGGAACTGCGCGGCGAAGCTCGCCGTGTAGAGACCCTGGTTGAGCTCGTCGAACTTCGCGATCGCCGTGCGACGCCGGCCGAACACCTGCACCAGCGCATGTCCGGTGTGCATCTGCTCGACGTGGCCGTTCAACGCGCCGGTGCGTGCCCACTGGGCGACGAACTGCCGCTGCGAGCGGCCCGCGATGAGAACGGTGACCACGAGCGACAGCGGGATGGTCAGGATCGAGATGAGCGCGAGCAGCGGGCTGATCCACAGCATCATCGCCAGCACCCCGACGACGGTGAGGAATGACGTGAGCAGCTGGCTCATGCCCTGCTGCAGCGTCGTCGCGATGTTGTCGACGTCGTTCGTGACGCGGCTGAGCAGATCGCCGTGCGGATGGCTGTCGAAGTACTGCAGCGGCAGGCGCGAGAGCTTGGCCTCGACGTCGCGGCGCAGGCCGTACACGGTCCGCTGCGCAACGCCCGCCATGAGGTACGCCTGCAGCCAGCCGAGGACGGCGGCCAGAAGGTACACGGCAGCGGCGACGGCGAGTATCTGGGCGAGCAGCGTGAAGTCCACGCCGGCTCCGGGCACGACGTTCGTGCCGGAGAGCATGTCCGCGAGCTGGCTCTGACCCTGCGACCGGAGCGCCTCGATGGCCTGCGCTTTCGTGAGCCCGGCGGGCAGCGATCTGCCGATCACCCCTTCGAAGATGACGTTGGTCGCATTGCCGATGAGCTTCGGGCCGATCACGCTGAACACGACGCTCGCGGTGGCGAGGACCGCGACGATCGCGATCGTGACGCGCTCGGGACGGAGACGAGCGAGGAGCCGCCGGAGCGTGCCGCGGAAGTCCTTCGACTTCTCGACGGGCATGCCCATGCCCATGAAGCCACCGCCCGCGGGACGCCCGCCCGGCCGGTTCCCCGGCCGTCCCATCATCATCATGCGGCGGCCTCACCGAGCTGCGACTCGACGATCTCGCGGTACTCCACACAGCCCGCCATGAGCTCGTCGTGTGTCCCGATGCCCACGATGCGGCCTTCGTCGAGAACGAGGATGCGGTCCGCGTGCAGGATCGTGCTCACGCGC
>JBDUCG010000024.1:0-13303 GCA_040003565.1 Chloroflexota bacterium
CCGCAGGAGCGGCGTCGATGTCCGGACCGCTCGTGAGCGGCGTCGAGCCGGAGCCGTCCGCATTCATCCTGTAGATGTCGAAGTCGGCTCCGCCGACGGCGGCCTGATGCTGGAAGACGATCAGGCCGTTCGCACCGGGGAAGGCCGCGTCCGCCGAAGCATCGAAGAGCGAGGGCATGACAGCGGGAAGCAACTGACCGAACGTGGTCAGGACCGTGAGTACGGCCACAAGCCATGCGCGTGAGCGCTGGACTCCCACCACTTACCCCGTTCCCTCAAACCTGCTCGCCGAAGTGCTCGGCGGCCGACGCGTCGCGTGAAACTGCGACCGCCAGACGGCGGGACTATACGGGTAGTACTCGGGTACTACTAGCGTCCGCGTGGCTGGATGAGCGTGATCCGGTTGACGCGCTACCCGACTGATACCCCAAGCATCGAGAGCCCGATACTTCAGTCGATGCCAGCTAAACCCAAGACCGCCTTCGTCTGCCAGAACTGCGGCGCGCAGTCGCCGAAGTGGGTCGGTCGCTGCCCGTCATGTGACGGCTGGAACACACTGGTAGAGGAGCGCGTGGTTGCTCCCCCCAAGGGTCGTGGTGTTACACGCGCGCCGCGCGAGCCGATCGCCCTGAACGAGGTCCCGGCCGACGCCGAGCAGCGCATCCCCACCGGTCTCGGCGAATTCGATCGCGTACTCGGTGGCGGCATCGTGCGCGGATCGCTTGTCCTGCTCGGCGGCGACCCCGGGATCGGCAAGAGCTCGCTCCTGATGCAGGCATCCGCCTCGCTCGCCCAGCGCGGCAGCGTCCTTTATGTATCGGGCGAGGAGTCCGCGGCGCAGATCAAGCTGCGCGCGCGTCGCTTCGGCATCGAGGGCGGCAGCATCTATGTGCTGAGCGAGACCGACCTCGGCACGGTCATCGAAGCGATCCGCCGCCTGCGCCCGATCTTCACCGTCATCGACTCGATCCAGACGATGTCGTCGGACGCCATCGGCTCCGCCGCCGGGGGCGTCTCGCAGCTGCGCGAATGCACCGCCCGGCTCCTCGAGGTCGCGAAGGGTGACGACGTCCCGATCTTCCTCGTCGGCCACGTGACGAAGGAGGGCGCGGTCGCCGGCCCGCGCGTCCTCGAGCACATCGTCGACGCCGTCCTCTACTTAGAAGGAGAGCGATTCCACGCCTTTCGCATCCTCCGCGGGACGAAGAACCGCTTCGGTTCCACCGACGAGGTCGGCGTCTTCGAGATGGGGGAGAACGGCTTGCGCGAGGTCACCAATCCCTCGGAGGTGTTCCTCGAAGAGCGCAGCCGCGGTGTCGCCGGCAGCGTCGTCGTCCCGACCTTGGAGGGCACGCGCCCGCTGCTCGTCGAGGTGCAGGCGCTCGTCACCCCGACCAACTTCGGTCTGCCGCGGCGGACAGTCAACGGGGCCGACCCGCAGCGTGTCGCGGTCCTGCTCGCGGTGCTGGCGAAGCGCGCCGGTCTGTCGCTCGGCACGCACGACGTGTACGTGAATCTCGTCGGTGGCCTCCGCGTGCGCGAGCCCGCCGCGGACCTCGCGCTCGCGGTCGCTCTCGCATCCGCGCTTCGCGATCGGCCGGCCGACCCGCGCACGGTCTTCGTCGGCGAGCTTGGCCTGGGGGGCGAGCTGCGGCGCGTGCAGCGCGTCGCGGCCCGGCTGAGGGAAGCGCAGCGGCTCGGCTTCGAGCGCGCCGTGGTCCCGCAGGCAAGCCTCGGCGATCTCAACGGGACCGGACTTGAAGTCGTCGGCGCGCCGACGCTGCGCGAAGCGCTGATGCGCTCGGGGATCGCGGACCCCTAGCAAGGCGTCTCTAGACTCGTCGTATGAGTCATCTCATCTTTCCCGGGCGTCGCGTCGCCGTCGGCGGCCACATCTTCATCGGCCGGACGGAGCGCTCGCCGCAGCCTGATAGAAAGGAGCGAGCACAGTGGCTTTCATCCGTCTCGGAGCAGCACTCATCGGCTGGTTCTTCGGTTTCTTCCTGGGCGCTTCGCTGCTCGAGGTCACCCGCGTCACGCCGGTCAGCAATCAGGTCCTCGTCGTCTTTCTTCTCGCGACCGCGTGCGCGATCCTCGGCTGGCTCGGCGCACCGTACGTCACCATTCTTCCAGCGCGCCGCATCAGGGCACGCATCCAGGCGTCCTCAGCGGGCGATCTGGTCGGCGTGGCATTCGGAGGTGGCGTCGGGCTGATCCTGGCGCTGTTCCTCGCGCTCCCGCTGTCGTTCCTTCCTGACAACTTCGGCAGGTTCGCTCCGATCGTTGGCGCGATCGTGCTGGGCGTCATCGGCGCGGCAGCCGGCACCATCAAACGCGACGACCTCGGCGCGCTCGCGCGCGAGATCCGTCAGGGTCGCCGCGACCGCGTCGCGGGAATGGAGCGCGCGCTGCTCGACACTTCCGTGATCATCGACGGCCGCGTCGCGGACGTCGTCAAGAGCGGCTTCATCCGTGGCACGCTCGTCGTGCCGCGCTTCATCCTCGCCGAGCTGCAGTTCTTCGCGGATTCACCCGACAACTCGAAGCGCGAACGCGGCCGGCGCGGGCTTGAGATGCTCTCGCGCATGCAGAAGGAGGCGACGGTGCAGATCGAGCTGCTCGACGCCGACCCGGTCGCGAACGGCGCCGACGGGAAGCTCGTCGCGCTCGCGCGCCAGCTGAGCGTGCCGATCATGACCAACGACTACGGCCTGAACCGCGTCGCGGAGCTGCAGGGCGTCACCGTACTCAACGTCAACGACCTGGCGAAGGCGGTGCGGCCGGTGGTGTTGCCGTCGGAGGAGATCACGGTGCGAATCACACAGGAGGGCAAGGAGCCGGGGCAGGGGATCGGCTATCTCGAGGACGGCACGATGGTCGTCGTCGAGAACGGAGGGCGCCACATCAACACCGAGCTCACTGTCACCGTGATGCGCGTGCTGCAGACCGTTGGCGGTCGGATGATCTTCGCGCAGCCGAAGGGTGAGATCGTCGAGGCCCGGCGACCGAGGGCCGCAAGCCACTAGGTGGTGGCGGTCCTCGCGATCCTCGCTGCCGGCAGCTCGTCGCGCGCTGGCATCGATAAAGTGCTCGCCGATCTCGGCGGGTATCCCGTGCTGATGTGGTCGGTGCAAGCTGGTCAGGTCGCCGGCTGCTTCAGCGAGATCCTCGTGGTCGCGCCGCACGACAAGGTCGCGGCGGTGAGCGCGGTGACGCGAGCCATCAACGGTGTGCGGGTGATCGCCGGCGGTGCGACACGCACGGCCTCGTCCTGGGCCGCGCTGGATGCGGCGCGTGACGCGGACGTGATCGCGATCCACGATGCGGCGCGGCCGTTCGCGCCGCCGAGCCTCTTCCAGCGGTGCGCGCAGATGGCCGCCGCCGAGGGCTCGGCCGTCGCGGGCCTGCCGCTCGCCGATACCGTCCGCCGAGCGAACGAAGCCGGCGCCGCGAAGGAAGAGATCGAGCGGGACGGCCTGTGGGCCGCGCAGACGCCCCAGGCGTTCCGCCGCGGCGTCCTCGAGAAGGCGCGCGCCGCAGCGCTCGACCGGTCGTTCAGCGACGATGCCGCCGCGGTGGTCGCGGCGGGCCTCTCGGTGAAGATGGTCCCCGGCGAGCGCCGCAACCTGAAGATCACGACGTTCGAGGATCTGGCCTACGCCCGCGAGCTCGTCGAAAAGGGGCTCGTTGGCCTCGCGGCGGGACAGGTCACCAGATGACAGGCCCCCGGGCGGGCATCGGCTACGATATCCATCGTCTCGCGGCGGATCGCCGCCTCGTTCTCGGCGGTGTTGCGATCGAGCACCCGACCGGGCTCGCTGGTCACTCCGATGGCGACGTCCTAGTTCACGCCCTTATGGACGCGCTCCTCGGCGCAGCGAATCTCGGCGATCTCGGACGGCACTTCCCGAGTGACGACCCGGCCTACGCCGGCGCCAGCAGCCTTGGACTGCTGACGAAGGTCGGTGTGCTCATCCGCGAGGCTGGGCACAAAGTGGCGTCGCTGGACGCGACGGTCATCGCGCAGGAGCCGCGCCTCGCGCCGCACATCGGCGCGATGCGGGACGCCATCGCGAGCGCTCTCGGGATCGAGGGCGGACGGGTCAGCGTGAAGGCGACGACGAACGACGGCCTGGGGGTCGTCGGCTCGGGCGACGCCATCGCAGCCCTCGCGATCGCGCTTCTCGACTGACGAACAAGGAGAGGTAGCCATCACAGTCATGGCCCCGCCGGGTGTCCGGCTTTTCAACAGCGCGAGCCGACAGGTAGAGCCTTTTGTGCCGCTCGTCGCAGGACAAGCGGGAATCTACGACTGCGGTCCGACGGTCTACGACTGGCAGACGATCGGGAACCTCTATCGGTACATCGTGTCGGACGTCCAGCGTCGCACGCTCGAGTACCTCGGCTACCGCGTGAAGCAGGTGATGAACATCACCGACGTCGGTCACATCGTCGGCGACGTCGATGAGGGCGAGGACCGCATGATGCTCGCCGCCAAGCGCGAGGGGCGTGACCCCGAGACCCTCGCGCGTAAATACACGGAACAGTTCATGGCCGATCGTCGCAAGCTGAACATCCTCGATCCGCACGTGATGCCCAAGGCGACCGAGCACATCCCCGAGATGATCGAGCTGATCAAGACGCTGATCGCAAAAGGGAACGCGTACGTCGCCGCCGACGGCGTGTACTTCGACATCGCGACGTTCCCCGGCTACGGCACACGGCTCGCGGGCGAGCTCACCGAAGACCTTGTCGCCGGCGCGCGTGTGGACGTGAACCCGAACAAGCGCAACGCGGCTGACTTCGCGCTGTGGCGCGCGAAGAAGCCCGGCGATCTGCAGTTCTGGGACTCGCCCTGGGGTCAGGGCAATCCGGGTTGGCACATCGAGTGCTCCGCGATGTCGATGAAGTACCTCGGCGAGACCTTCGATATCCACTCCGGCGGTGAGGACAACCTGTTCCCGCATCACGAGTCGGAGATCGCGCAGTCCGAGGCCGCGACCGGCAAGCCGTTCGTGCGCTACTGGACGCACGTGCGCTTCCTCAAGGTGGATGGCGGCGCGATGCACAAGTCGGCAGGCAATGCGTACCAGCTCCGGGACCTCGAGTCCTGGGACTTCGAGCCCCTGGCGTTCCGCATGCTCGTGCTCAACAACAAGTACCGGCAGCCGCTGGACTTCACGCGCGGCGGGCTTGCGTCGGCTCAGAACCGGCTCGATCGCTGGCGCGGGATCGTGCGCGACGCGTGGCAGGCGACCGGGGGCACCGCGATCGACGTCGCGCCCGAGGATCCAAAGCGCACGGCCTTCGTCGCGGCACTCGTCGACGACCTCAATACGCCTGCGGCGCTCGCGCAGGCCGAGGCCACGCTGGACCTCGCCGCGACCGGCGACATCGCTGCACAGCGCCACGCGCTCGAGGTGCTGTTCGACATGGACCAGGTGCTCGGGCTCTCGCTGCGCGAGCGCTCGAGCGACGCCGATCTCTCCGCGGAGGAGCGAGCCGCGCTCACGGAGCGCGACGAGGCACGTAAAAAGGGTGACTACAAGCGATCGGACGAGCTTCGCGCGGAGCTCGAGCGCCGTTACGGGATCCGCGTGAAGGACACCAAGGACGGAACGCGCTGGGAGCGCGTCCGCAAGGGAGCATGACGATGGAAGAGTTCGACAAGCGTCCAGAGGACGGCGGCGGTCCCGACAACGGGCCGGGCGACAACGGACCGGCCGACAGCGGCGCGAACGCCGGAAGCGCGAACGCCGGAGGTTCGGCCGATGGCGGTCCCTCGGATGCCGGCTCGAACCAGCGGCCGGTGCAGCCTGGCTTCGGCAACGCGAGCGCGGACGATCTCGCGCGTCGACGCCGTCGCGGACGGCGCGGTCGCGGCGGCGGCCAGCGCTTCGGCGCGCCGCAGCGTGGACCGGTGCCGCCGCGTGCATTCGCGCCGCGCGCACCCATGCCGCAGCGCCCCATCGCGCCGCGCGACGACGACGAGAACTCGCAGGCACGCGAGCTCGCGAACTACGAGCGCCGCCAGCAGGCGCAGCGTCAGCGGACGCAGGGCGGCTGGCGCGGCGGGAGCCGCGGCTGGGTGCCGGGGGTCGGGAGCGGTACCGGCGGCGGCGGCGGAGGCGGAGGGAACTTCTTTGCCGGCGGCGCGCGCGGCGGGCCGCGCCGCGGGCCCATCGGCCAGGCGCAGTACAGCGAGACCATCCGCCGCGCGACCGCGGGTCCCCGCACGTCAGCGGCCCCTTCGCACGACGCCGGCGAGCCGATCGCCGGACCGCACGCGGTCCTCGAGGCGATCCGCGCCGGGCGCGTGATCAAGCGCCTCTACATCTCGAACGAGCGCGGCACGCGCACGGGACCGGTGAACGAGCTCCTCACGGAAGTGCAGGAGCGGCGCATCTTCGTGCGCTATGTCGACAAGCTCGAGGTGCAGCGGCTGTCACCGATCGAGAATCACCAGGGCGTCGTCGCGATCGTCGAAGGAAAGGCCGGCGTCGACCTCGACGAGCTGATGCTCCATCTCGATGCGGTCTCCGAGCCGGCCTTGGTCCTGGTCGTCGATTCTCTCCAGGATCCGCAGAACTTCGGTGTGCTGCTCCGGTCGGCGGAGGGCGCGGGCGTCGCGGGCGTCGTCATCCCACGGCACCGGAGCGTCGGACTCACCCCGGCGGTCGCGAAGACCAGCGCGGGCGCGAGCGAGCACCTCATGATCGCGGACGTCGCGAACCTGCGGCAGGCGATCGACGCGCTAAAGGAAAAAGGCGTCTGGGTCATCGGCGCCGATGAGAGCGGCGACATGCTCTACGACGAAGTCGATTACCGCGGTCCGAGCGCGATCGTGATCGGCGGTGAGGGTGAGGGCATACGCCGTCTCGTGCTCGAAGGCTGCGATCAGGTCGTGCGCATCCCGATGGAGGGACACGTGGAGTCGCTCAACGCGGCGGCCGCCGGCACGGTGATCCTGTACGAAGCGCTGCGACAGCGACGCCGCGATGTGGCCCCGCCCGATACGCGCACCGCGAGACCCGCCGCACCGCTGCAGATCCCCGAAGACGCCGCGGACG
Source organism: Chloroflexota bacterium (assembly GCA_040003565.1). Classification (GTDB taxonomy): domain Bacteria; phylum Chloroflexota; class Limnocylindria; order P2-11E; family P2-11E; genus CF-39. The sequence continues at coordinate 7,071 of JBDUCG010000024.1, forward strand.
ACGCGGAGTTCGTCGAGGGCGATGAGGACGTCGTGCTTGAGGCCGAGGCGTCGCAGGCCGCGGCGACCGAGGAACGTGAGGCTCCCGCGCATGACGAGGCCAGCGAAGAGGCATCGGTCGAGGACGCAGGACCGGTGGAGGCCGAAATCGCGGTCGAGAAGCCCACACCGAAAAAACGCGTTTCCCGTCCGCGTGCGAAGAAGAAGCCAGTCGACTAGGTAGCATTGAAGGCGTCGCGCCGACCTAGCTCAATTGGCAGAGCAGCGGTTTTGTAAACCGCAGGTTCCGGGTTCGAGACCCGGGGTCGGCTCCGGTATTGCGCAGCAATTTCGCCGTTTCGGCCCTACCCTCGCGGACGAATACTGTGCAGCGTGGCGACCATGGAAAGGAGCGGATGGACATGCGTGGCCCCACTGGGATCATCGGGATCATCGTCACTATCGTGGTTCTCTTCGTGATCCTTCGTTTCCTCGGCCTGATCTGACACAGAGGAATTCTGGCTGCCGTATCCGATCCCGAGCGTCGCCGCGAGCGAGCCCAGCTTCGATCCGGGCTGGCTCACGCAGACGACATGGCGCGGCCCGACCTGGATCAATGTGAACTGGTACCTCTACTGGGGGCTGCGCGCGCACGGATTCGGTGAGGTCGCGAGCGAGCTCGCGCGCCGCACCGTCGCGATGCAGGCGACGGGCGGCATCCGCGAGTTCTACGACCCGCGAACAGCGGAGGGCTACGGGGCGACGGACTTCGGCTGGTCGTGCCTGGTGCTCGACCTCATCGCGGCCGAGGGCGCTGCTTAGCGGATCAACTCTTTGCTGCGTCGCCTCAGGTCTGCGAGCGCGATCGCTTCGATCGGTCGCCAGACGTGATCGCTGCACAGACCGCTGGGGCAATACGCCCACGTTCCGTCGTGGATCGTGAGGGGCGAGTTGACCTCTTCCGCCTCGGCCGGCAGCCGATGTTTAGGATCGACGCAAACGAACTCGATCACGCTGTTCGCCACTTTCCGCCCACCCGCGCTGGACGAACTGAGATGTCGATGTGAGTAACGGCGGACTTCCGCGAATGTTTGGCCGGTCGGCGACCGAACAGCCACCCCTCGCCGAGGCGCTCGTGCCGCTCGAGAGCGTGTCCGGCGTCAGTTCAAGAGCGAGATGAAGAACGCCTTCGTCGCTACGGGATTGATCGTCCGGCCGTAGTCGAGCGTCTTCTCCGAGCCGCCCCCGACCATCGCGATGCTGAACGCCTCGGCCCATGACTCCTGCGGCTGATGGATCCACTGCGACATGCCGGTCATGGTCGCCGCCTCCGCCGCGGCCTGCTGCCACGTACCGGGGAAGCCGCGGAACGCCCAGTACTTCGCGCGCCAGTCGACGCTCGCATCTTTCCGCTGCAGGAGCGCTTCGTAGTAGTGCCCGATCTCGTGATACGCCGTTCGCGGGGTCATGAAGAAGTCCTCGCGCACGGTGAAGATCGGCTGCCCGATGGGCGTGAGGCCGCGGAAGAACGCGTCGCCGTCCTCGTCCGACGCGAAGTCGAAGTCGATCTGCGGTGAGGGATACATCGGCGGGAACGCGAGCTTCGCCGCGAAGTAGTACTGCAGGATCCTTTCGCCCGCGGCGCGTGTCGTCGGCTGCGGCTGTTTGGTACGCGTTGGCGGTGGAGCCGTGGGCGCCTGGGTCGGCGCGATCGCCGGGCTGGGGGTCGGCGTCACCGGCAGGAGGGTGAACGTCGGAATGGGGCCGGTCGTCGGCGTCGGCGCGGCGCTCGGGCTGGGCAGGACGACCTCGCCGCCCTTGGGCCAGGCGGCGACCACCAGTGCCCCTGCCGCAATGCCGACGAAGAAGGCGGCGAGCGCTGCGGCCACGGCATTCCGCCTGGAGATCACAGAACAAGGGTAGGGCTGGCGCTGCTCGAGCCCGTCTCAGAGCCGGTCCGACCGGGAGCCCGGGCGCCAGCCACCTGGATAGTCCGCCACCACCGAGGTTCAGCCGTATCAACTTTCCGACTAAACTGTGCCCGTGTCCATGCTGCCCTCCAGAACGCTCCGGATCGTCGTCGCCGACGACCACCCGTCGATCCGCGAGAACCTGCGCTACCTCCTGAATGCCGAGCTTGGGATGGTCGTCGTCGGCGCGGCGAAGGACGGGCACGACGCCTTGCGCTTGGTGCACGCGACGCGGCCGGATGTGCTCGTCATCGACTCGGAGATGCGCGATCTCGGCGGACTCGAGGTCGCGGCGACTTTGCGACAGGACGGAAGCCCGATCGGGATCGTTCTGTACACGCTCGACAGCGATGCGTGCGTCGAGGCGCGCGCGATCGGCGTCGACGCATGCATCACCAAAGACTCAGCGCCCGCGATGTTGTTCGATGCCATCCGAGCCGCGGCCCACGCGGTCACAACGCCGCCCGGTCAATAGAGCGCTGACTGTGTAATTCGGCGTGGCCCGCGTCTTGCGGGTTAGGTCGGCATGCCATTCAACCCAGATGCCCAGTTAGATCCATCACAGGTCGAGGACCGTCGCGGCAGCGGATCGTCCGCGGGCGGCCCGATCATGGTCGGCGGCGGCGCAGTCGGTCTGATCGTCCTCATCGCAGCACTGCTGCTGGGCGTCGATCCGACCGGTCTGATCGACACGACAGCTCAACCGCCGATCGAAGGCGCCCAGTCGGCACAGGAATGCCGCACCGGCGCCGACGCGAACAAGCGCGAGGACTGCCGGGTCGTGGGCTTCGTCGACAGTGTGCAGAAGTACTGGGGCGACGAGTTCAACCGTCGTGGCTCCACGTACACGCCTGCCACGACCGTGCTGTTCACCGGTGCGACGCAGGCCGCGTGCGGCACCGCGAGCGCGGCGACCGGGCCGTTCTACTGCCCCAACGACCAGAAGGTCTATCTCGACACCGGTTTCTTCCAGGAGCTCACGTCGCGCTTCGGGGCCAAAGGCGGTGAGTTCGCCGAGGGCTATGTGATCGCCCACGAGTACGGGCATCACGTCCAGGACGAGCTCGGCCTCCTTCAGCAGAGTGCGTCGAGCAACCGTGCCTCAGTGCGCGTGGAGCTTCAGGCCGACTGCTTCGCCGGGGTGTGGGCCAAGCACGCGGCCGACACCGGCTTCCTGGTGGCGCCGACCGACGCGGACATCGCGCAGGCGGTCGACGCGGCCGGTGCCGTCGGCGACGATCGCATCACGCAGGGCCGGGTGGCGCCCGACAACTTCACGCATGGAACGTCCGAGCAGCGGCAGACGTGGTTCAAGACCGGCTACACCAGCGGCGATATGGATCGCTGCGACACGTCGAGGGTCTGAACAGGGCGCGCTGTCAACCGCGGCCAGATGGCCGCAGGTTCGCTAGATGACGTTCAGCTCGTCGGACCGCTTGCGCCCGCGACCGCGTCTCGCCGCGGGACCCTGAGCGAACGTCGAAGCGCCGGACAGGGTGGTCGTGGCGATGTGCCGATAGTCGTGGACCTCGATCTCGTGTGCGTCCCGCCGGGACGCGGCCTCACGAAGCGCCTCCATCGAGTCCTGTTGGCTCAGGCTGAAGACGGCTTCGCAGTCGGGATTGGCGCGGCAGGGGAGTCCAGAAGTTCTCATCGCCTATAGAACTCCCGAGAGGGCCCAAATGTTCCAACCGGCAAGTGCCCGCTCAGCCGGTCAGCGGCCGACCTCGTCCTCGCGCGGCCAGGTGAAGCGGTCGAGACCGGCCCGGGTGATGCCGCCGGTGCGATACCAAAGATGGTTCTGGGTCGCGCCGGCCGGGCAGTAGGCCCAGCCACCCTCGTCGTGGATGTTGAACGGTGTCGACTGGTCGGGCGGCGGCGTGTGCCGGTGCGCCTCCCGCACGCAGATCCATTGGATGAGTCCGCCGTCCACCAGGCAGAACGGTACTCCCGCGCGCTAGAGACCGGCGGCCCGCAGCGCGGCGACCGCGACGACCCCGGCGATCACCGCGAACAGGAGATTCCGCCGCCAGGCCGCGACGGCGAGCGCCGCCGCCGCGGCACCGATCTCCGCGCCGCCCGTCGGATGTGCGTCGGGCACCGCGATGCCGGCGCCCGCGAGCGCCGCGATGATGGCGATCGGCAGCGCGTCGAGGTAGCGGCGCAGCCACACCGGAGCGGTGCCGCGCAGCGTGACGGCGAGGGGCACGGAGCGCGTGAGGTACGTCGCGATCCCCGACGCGACCACGACCGCCCAGAACGTCATTCGGGACGCTCACGCAGCGCGAACGCGACGAGCGGCGCGATCGCACCGGCGATGACGACGGCACCGGCCGATGCGCCGGCGAGCCGCAGGCCGGCGGCGACGAGCGCGGCAAAGACCGCGACCACGGCGTCGGCGCGGTGCCGGACGCCGATCACCACGATCGCGACGAATGAGGCGGTGATCGCGAAGTCGACGCCGTAGCGCTGCGGATCCTGGATGTCCGCGCCGAACGTCGCGCCGACGAGCGTGCCCACGTTCCAGCAGCACCACAGCAGCGTCGCGAACACGGTGTAGTACGTGAGGTCGCGATGCCCGCGCCGGAACCAGCCGATGCCCACGGCGAAGGCCTCATCGGTGAGCAGATACGCGAGACCGAGCCGGCGCGGGAGCGGGGCCGCCACGACGAATGGTCGTAGGGCCGCCGCCATGAGCAGATGCCGTGCGTTGATGAGGACCACCGTGAGCACGATCAGCGGTCCGTCCGTGCCGCTCCGCAGGAGCTCGACCATCGCGAACTGCGATGCACCAGCGAAGAGGATGACGCTCGTTGCGCTCGCCTCACCGATCGAGAGGCCGGCCTGTCTCGCGATGACGCCGTACGGGATCCCGATCACCAGACTGGTGAGGAAGAGCGGCCAGCCCTCGACGATCGCGGCGCGACCTGGAGTCACGCTCCGAAGGGTATGAGGGTCCCGACGCGCTCGGCGTATCGCAGATAACGCTCGCCGAAAGCGTCCTTCAATACTTTCTCCTCCGCCGCGATGCGGATGGCCGTGAAGGGCACGACGTACAGCGCTGTGGCGGCAAGAAGGAGCGGACTCTCCATCGCGAGCGACGCGCCGAGATGGAACAGCACGATGCCGAAGTACATCGGGTGCCGCACCAGCGCGTACGGGCCATCGGTCTTCAGCGTGTGTCCCTCGAACACGTCCATACGGATGCCGTAGCTGCGTCCCAGCGACCACATCGCCCACGCCGCGAACGCTGCCGACGCGACGGCGATCGCGAGCCCGACGTAGCGCAGGCTCTGATCGAGGTCGATGGCCAGCGGCTGCACGTACGCGACGACGAACGGAAGCCAGACCAGCGGTGGGTAGTACTGGATCCACCACGGGGCGTCCGCGACCAGCTGGTGCGCGCGCTGGCCCCGAAGGATGCGCAGGGCGCCTGCGGACAGGAAGATGAGATGGGCGGAGAGGAGCACCGCGATGCGCAGCGAACGGTCGTCCACAGGGTGATTGTCGGGTCGTTGGAACGCGGGGTCGAAAGCCTTAAACTTCGGCAGTCACCGCAGGGTGCTCGGGCAGGTTGAGCAGGTGGTGAGCTCTCCTCGCTGTAGACGAGGTGCCTCTGGCTGTGGGGGTTCGATTCCCTTCCTGCCCACACGCAGGCCCGTCCCGTTCTTGCGGGACGGGCCTCTTGCTAGACCTGCGCCGCCGGCCGTCCTTTGATCCGAGATAGCGTCAGCGTGTAGCCGCCCCCGGCCACTCCAGCGCCGACCTCGTGGTCGTACCGATGATCTCGACGTGCCTGGTGCGCTGCCCACCCTGGGTCGTGTCGCCGCGAGCGATCAAGACCGGGTTTCGCGCCGGTGCCTTGGTCTCGTCGGTAGTCGTCTCGGTCATCTTGTCACCCCTTTATCGCGCTGCTTGCGGCGCTCCGGATGAAGTACTTCTGGAAGAAGATCACGAGCAGGATGATCGGCACGGCGTTGAACATCGCACCCGCGAGCACCCAGTTCCAGTTCACCCCGAAGAGCCCTTGGAATGACGCGAGGCCGAGCGGCAGCGTCAGATGCTCGGGCGAGCGCACCACGATGAGCGGCCACTGGAACGCGTTCCACGACGCCTGGAACCGCAGGATCGCGAGCGCGGCCAGGGCGGGGTAGGCGTTCGGCAGGATGATCTGCCGGAAGGTACGGAACGTGCCGGCGCCGTCGATCGACGCGGCCTCCTCGAGCTCCTTCGGCAGCGATTTGAAGAACTGCGTCATGAAGAACACGCCGAACACCTCGGCGAG
>JBDUCG010000209.1:0-3927 GCA_040003565.1 Chloroflexota bacterium
GGAGCAGATCCCCAACGTCGACAGCAGCGCCGCGCGGCGACCCCGCTCGAGCGTGATCTTCGCGACGAGCGCCATGTCCGCGCCCGGCGAGATCGTGAGCAGCGCGAGGACCGCGAGACCGGCGAGGAACGGCGCGTCGATCGTCACCGCCGGGTTCGTCGCAGCACGTTCGCGCGCGCTTCGACGTCGAGCGGCCGTCCGCGCTCGGCGAGCTTCGCGGCCACCGCCTCGCGATGCTCGACCGTGCGGTTCGCGCCGAACTTGAATTTCGCGCGCACGTCGGTGACCGAAAGGCGGATCCCGCGTATCGACCCGAGGAGCTTCCCGTAGCGGTTGTCGCCGGGCTCGACCGGCGCGTGCTTGCCTTCGGGCTGGAAGTGCGCGAGCTGGCGTTCGAGGATCGCCGCGATCCCTTCGGGATCGTCGATGACCTCGACATCGCACGCGAGCTGCACCGCCGCGTAGTACGAGGTCGGGACGCCGTACTCGTCCTGATTCCAGTGACCCGGGATGTATGTGTACGCGCCGAACACAGAGAGCAGGGCGCGAGGCCGTTCTGCGAGCGCAGCCCACACCGGATTGGGCTTCGCCAGGTGAAGGAGCGCGGTCTTGTCGCCGTCGTAGATGAAGTGCGTCGGTACGACGATCGGCAGATCGCGCTGGGCGCCGGGCACGATGAGCTCGCCGAAATCGTGATCCGCGAGGAACGCGTGCCACTCCTCGTCGCTCAGTGGCTCGTCGTGGCGATGGATGAGCAAGGCCTAAGCCTCCAGCGCGGGGGTCTTTCGCGCCAGACCGGCCGCGGCGGTCGCGGCCGCGACAGCTTTCGCGACCGCTGGCACGACGTCGCGGTCGAAAACCGACGGCAAGATGTACTCCGCCGAGCGCACCTGCGCCGGGACGGTCCCCGCCAGCGCGCGCGCGGCAGCGAGCTCGACCTCGGGCGATACGCCGCGTGCCCGCGCGTCGAGGAGCCCTCTGAACACGCCGGGGAACGCGAGCACGTTGTTCACCTGGTTCGGGTAATCGCTACGGCCGGTCGCGAGCACGTCGACCTCGGGGGCTGCGTCGAGCGGATCGATCTCGGGATCGGGGTTCGCGAGGGCGAAGACGATCCGTGGACGCGCCATCGTTCGCAGCGCGCCCGGCGAGAGGATCCTTGGCCCGGACAGACCGATGAAGACGTTGGCCCCCGCCACCGCATCCTCGAGCGATCCGCGACGCTCTGTACCGAGCATGCGGACGACGTCGCGCTTCTCCTCGTTCAGGTCGTCGCGCCTGGTGTGCACGATCCCACGCCGATCGCAGAGCGTGATGTCGCGCGCACCCGCGAGCCGCAGCAGGCGCGCCGTCGCGAGTCCTGCAGCGCCTGCGCCCGCGATGACGACACGGAGATCGGCGAGCGCACGGCCGACCACCGCGGCCGCGTTCTGCAGACCCGCGAGGACGACGATCGCGGTGCCGTGCTGGTCGTCGTGAAAGACAGGGATGTCGAGCCGCTCGCGCAGCTTGCGCTCTACGACAAAGCAGGCGGGCGCGGCGATATCCTCGAGGTTGATGCCGCCGAACACCGGCGCGATGTTCTCGACGGTGCGCACGATCTCGTCGGGATCGTGCGTCGCGAGGCAGAGCGGGAACGCGGTGATGCCCGCGAGGTCCGCGAAGAGCAGCGACTTCCCCTCCATCACCGGCAGGGCGGCCTCCGGCCCGATGTTCCCGAGGCCCAGCACGGCGGAGCCGTCGGTCACGACGGCCACGCAGTTCTGCCGGATCGTGAGGCGCCACACCTTGTCGGGATCGTCGGCGATGGCGCGGCAGACGCGCGCGACGCCGGGGGTGTACACGAGCGACAGGTCGTCGCGCGTCCGAACGCTGACGCGGCCCTTCGTCTCGATCTTGCCGCCAAGGTGCATGAGGAACGCACGGTCGGAGACGTTTCGAACGTGGACGCCGTCGATGCGCTGAAGGTCTTCGTGCAGCTGCCCGCCCGTCCGCTCGTCCGGGCAATCGACGGTGACGTCGCGCACGTGGACCGCGGGCGTCGCCTCGACGAGGTCGATCGCGCCAAGGCTGCAGCCGCGCTCGCCGACGACGGTCGCGACGCGCGCGAACATGCCGGGCCGGTTGGCGATCTCGAGGCGGAACACGAGGCGGAACGCGGGGCTCAACACCGCACGTGGGCGCGCATCGGGCACGCCTGCCAGCGTACCCGGCTCACGCACGGCGCGTCCCATCACGGCACGGAAAGCGCAGCATTGTTCTCGTATGGGACCGGTCATCGCCGCGGTCATGCTCATCGCTTCGCTCGCCGCGACCACACCGGCGCCGGCGGCGCCTGCGAACGCGGTATGCGCCGGATCGGTCGGTCCCGGCATCGCACCGCCGGTGCGCGTGCCCAGCGGCATCGACGGATTCCACGCGTCCTGGTACGGACAGTCCGGATACATGAGCCTCTGCGCCGGCGAGCGCGCGACGGCCGTTGTCGCGTACTTCAACTCAGGCTCTCGCGGCTGGGTGAGCGGACGCCTGGGTCAGGTCGCGTATCTCGGCACCTGGGACTCCGAGCCCGGCCAGGACCAGCCGAGCATCCTTGGCGGCGACGGCGCGCGCGGATCGCCCGCGACGGGGTGGCCGCGCTTCAATCGCGTCGCGGTGCAACCGGCTGCGTACGTGGGGCCGGGTCAGATCGCCTGGTTCCAGTTCAGCGTGCAGGCCCCTTCGCTTCCGGGCACGTATCGCCTCGGCATCCGGCCGCTCGTCGAGGGCGCGACCTGGATGGAGGACTACGGCGTGTTCTGGGTCGTGACCGTCCTCAATCCCGACGGCTCGGCGCCGCGGCCCACGCCGGCGTCACCCGCCGGTGTGACGTACCAGGTCAGTGGAGCGGTCGGTGCGACCGACATCGCCGAGGTGCACGAGGGCGTGGCGCGCGCGAGCGCGTATCTCGCCGCGAGCGTCGGCGGTGATCGCATCAGCCCGCTCACGGTCAACATCGCGGTTGGCAACGGGACGGAGCAGTTCTGCTGCATCACCGCCGGGCCGTCGTTCGACATCGTCACGAGCAATACGGCGTGGTCATCGCCATCGGCCGCCGCCGCGGATACATGGACGGCGTCGACCGAGCGTAAGGAGCTTGCGGCGCACGAGTACGTGCACGCGTGGCAGTACGCGCTTGGTGGCCGGTCGTGCATGCTCGCTCCCCGCTGGATGTCGGAGGGTATGGCCGAGTCACTTGCTTATCGGTCCCTCGTCGACGCGGGACTGATCCCGGCCGCGAACATGGATGTGTTCACCAGGCGACAGCTGCGGAACGCGCGTTACGTGACCCTGCGCTCGCTCGAGACCGCCTGGCCGGCGGATGCGAACCCGTTCGCGGTCGGTTATCTCGCGGTCGACCGGATGCTCGCGGCGAACGGCCCGCTCTCGCTGCGCACGTTCTGCGCGCGCGTCGGCCGCGGCGAGGCCTGGCAGTCGGCCTTTACCGGAGCGTTCGGCCTGACTCCTGACGCCTTTTACGCGAGCTTCGAGGACTTTCGCGCCGCGTACGTGCGCTAAGCCACGCGGAACGCCGTTAGACCTTCTGGCGGATCTGCCGATAGCGATGGGCAGACCTGTGATAGCCGCCGCCCTTCTTGGGGATGATGCTGATGGAGCCGTCGATCTCGAGGATCGCGGCCGCGACCTCGTCGAGATCGGAGATGCCGTGCTCGCGAGCTGCCATCTCGATCTCCGCGACATCGACGTGCTCCTTCTCGAGGTTCTCCTTGATGGGCTCACCGTCCTGGAGCAACAGCGTCGGCTCCTCGACGACGAGACGGCCGAGGATCGGGATGCGGTGGCCGTAGCGGCCTAGCAGGAGACTCCCGACGACGAGCGTCGCCGCCGACACAAGGCCGCCGATGAGCGAAACGTCGCCGCCGTTCATCG
>JBDUCG010000210.1:0-3917 GCA_040003565.1 Chloroflexota bacterium
GCGGCTGCTGCGTGATGAGCGAGTACGGGCCGGTGGAGCGCGCGTGGATCTTGTCTTCGACAAGGTGGTGCAGCTTCATCATGTAGATGTAGCCGACGGTGATCTCCTGCTCGAAACCCTTGCCAGTGCGACCGTCGCGCAGCATGACCTTGCCGCTCTCCGGCAGGCCGGCCTCGCGGAGCGCGTTCTTGATCGCGGGCTCGCGTGCACCGTCGAACACCGGTGTGGCGACGTGCAGGCCGAGCGCTTCCGCGGCCCAGCCGAGGTGCGTTTCGAGGATCTGACCGATGTTCATGCGGGACGGGACACCGAGCGGGTTGAGCACGATGTCGACGGGCTTGCCGTCCGGTAGGAACGGCATGTCTTCGACTGGAAGGATCTTGGCGATGACGCCCTTGTTTCCGTGGCGTCCGGCCATCTTGTCGCCGACGCTGATCTTGCGCTTCTGCGCGACGGCGACGCGGATCATCTTGTTGACGCCCGGCAGGAGCTCGTCGTTGTTCTCGCGGCTGAAGACCGCGACGTCGACGACCTTGCCGTGCTCGCCGGAGGGAAGACGCAGCGATGAGTCCTTCACCTCACGCGCCTTCTCACCGAAGATCGCGCGGAGCAGTCGCTCCTCGGCGGTCAGCTCGGTCTCGCCCTTCGGCGTGATCTTGCCGACGAGGATGTCCTGCGGCCCGACCTCGGCGCCGATGTAGACGATGCCGCTCTCATCGAGATCGGCGAGCGCCTCCTCACCGACGTTCGGGATGTCACGCGTGATCTCCTCGGGTCCGAGCTTGGTGTCACGCGCTTCGCACTCGTACTTCTCGATGTGGATCGAGGTGAAGCGGTCGTCCTGCACCAGACGCTCGGACAGGATGATCGCGTCCTCGTAGTTGCCGCCCTCCCAGGGCATGAAGGCGACGAGGATGTTCTGGCCGAGCGCGAGCTCGCCCTCGTCGGTCGAGTAAGAGTCCGCGAGGACCTGGCCCTCCTGAACGTGGTCCCCCACCTTCACCAGCGGACGCTGGTTGAAGCAGGTGCCCTGGTTGGTGCGGATGAACTTCTGAAGCTTGTAGCGGTACGCGTCGCTCGCGTTCTCCTCGACCCAGATCTCGGCGGCGGAGACGGAGCGCACGACGCCGGCGGCCCGCGCCAGGACGACCTGGCCCGAGTCCTTCGCGGCGCGGTACTCGATGCCGGTGCCGATGATCGGCGCCTGCGGGCGCACGACCGGGACGGCCTGCCGCTGCATGTTCGAGCCCATGAGCGCGCGGTTCGCGTCGTCGTGCTCGAGGAAGGGGATGAGCGCCGCCGACACGGAGACGATCTGCTTGGGTGAGACGTCCATATAGTCCGCGTTCGCCGGCGGAGCCTCGTGATACGCGTCGCCGCGATGGACCTGCACGCGCTCGTCGATGAAGAAGCCCTGCTCGTCGAGGCGCGCGTTCGCCTGCACCACGGTCGCGAGCTCCTGCTCGTCCGCGGTGAGGAAGACGATCTCGTCCGAGACACGCGGTCGATCGTTCTTGCCGTCCTTGACGATGCGGCGGAACGGCGACTCGATGAACCCGTACGGGTTCACGCGCGCGTACGTCGCGAGCGAGCCGATCAGACCGATGTTCGGTCCCTCGGGCGTCTCGATCGGGCAGATCCGGCCGTAGTGGCTGTAGTGGACGTCGCGGACGTCGAAGCCGGCGCGCTCGCGCGAGAGGCCACCCGGGCCGAGGGCCGACAGGCGGCGCTTGTGGGTGAGCTCGTCGAGCGGGTTCGTCTGCTGCATGAACTGCGACAGCTGGCTGCCGCCGAAGAACTCCTTGATCGCCGCCACGACGGGCCGGATGTTGATGAGCTCCTTCGGCGTCGCCTTCTCGGGCTCGACGATGGACATGCGCTCCCGCACGACGCGCTCCATGCGCAGCAGACCGACGCGGAACTGCTGCTGGATGAGCTCGCCGACGGCGCGCACGCGGCGGTTGCCGAGGTGGTCGATGTCGTCCGCGTTGCCCTTGCCGTTGTTGAGCTCGACCATCTTGCCAACGATGCGCACGAGGTCATCGTTGGTCAGCGTGCGCTGCGACATCTCGAGGTCGAGGCCGAGCTTGCGGTTCAGCTTGTAGCGGCCCACCTTCGCGAGGTCGTAGCGGCGGAAGTTGAAGAACAGCGACTGCACGAGGTTGCGCGCGTTGTCGATCGTCGGCGGGTCGCCCGGACGTAGGCGCTTGTAGACCTCGACCAGACCCTCGTTCGTGTTCGTCGTGGGGTCGCGGTCCAGCGTCGACTGCACGTACTGGTGCTCGGGATCGAGATCGATCGCGGTGAAGAGCGCCTTGATCTCCTCGTTCGAGGAGTAGCCCACCGCGCGCAGCAGCGTGGTGACCGGAAGCTTGCGCTTGCGGTCGACCTTCACGGACATGACGTCCTTGTTCGAGGTCTCGAATTCGAGCCACGCGCCGCGGTTCGGGATGAGCTTGGCGTAGAAGAGGCGGCGGCCCGTGGTCGGATCGTCGACGCCGGTGAAGTACACGCCGGGCGACCGCACGAGCTGCGACACGACGACGCGCTCGGCGCCGTTGATCACGAACGTACCCTTGTCCGTCATCCACGGGAAGTCGCCGAGGAAGACGTCCTGCTCCGAGACCTCGCCGGTCTCCTTGTTCACGAGCTCGACGCGCGCCCACAGCGGCTTGCTGAATGTGAGGTCCTTGGTGCGGCACTCCTCTTCGGAGTACTTGGGCTCACGGAACTCGCTGGAGATGAAGCGCAGGTCGAGGTTCTTCCCGGTGAAGTCCTGGATCGGAGAGATCTCGGTGAAGAGCTCGCCCAGACCCTCTTCGCAGAACCACTTGAAGCTGTCGAGCTGCGTCTGGATCAGATTTGGTAGCGGGAGCACCTCGGGCAGCGAGGCGAAGTTGCGACGGACGCGCGCGGGCGACATGACCCCTTCGAGGGCTATGGACATGGACGGACCCTCCTCAGGCGCTTTCGTGGGGCAGACGCGTAGAGAGACGGGGACGGACCTGTGGCAAGGGCAATATCGTAGGCCGTAACCTACTGGCCGGTCAAGCGGCGGGAACCGCTAAATCTCTACGCGAGCCCAGACCTTGTCAAGACCCCATCTGGACCGGCGGGGCCGTGGGTGGCCGAGGCGTCAGAAGTCGGTAAAACGGCCGCTCTGACCCCCTTCCGGGCGGCACATCGGCGGTGCCCCTGCGTATTCTCGGTAGGCAGATGGAAGAGCAAAAGGCACCCGCAACCCTGATCCCGGACGACAAACGACCCGTCCTCACGCGGCGCACCGTGCTCGCGGCCGCGGCAACGGCCGGGGCTGGCGTCGCCGCCGCCCGCCTGCTCGCCCTGGCGAACGAGCCCACCTTCGAACGCGTCCCGGTGACCGGCAGCCTCTCCAACAACACCGGCCTCGACTGGGTGGCGCCCCTCGGCAATGAGGCGGCGCGGGTCTCGCACCTGCTCCGGCGCTTCACCTTCGGCGCATCTGCCGAGGAGCTCGAGAGGGCGCAGTCCGACGGTTACGCGCGCACGGTGGATCGCCTGCTCGACGCAAAGACCGTCGCGCCGCAGGCGCTCGCCGGCGCCGACGATGCGAGTCAGGAGAACCCCCTGAACCCTGGCGCGCTGCAGCAGTGGTGGGTCGATTGGATGATCGCGAGCCCGACGCCCTTCGCCGAGCGCATGACGTTCTTCTGGCACGGACACTTCACGTCCGACTTCCGCAAGGTCGGGAACCAGTTCCCGTTCCTCTACTGGCAGAACCTCACCTGGCGTCGGAACGCGACCAGCGACCTCAAGACGATGCTCTACCAGGTCACCATCGACCCGGCGATGCTGCGCTACCTCGACCTCGGGAACTCCACCGCGCAGAACCCGAACGAGAACTACTCGCGCGAGCTGATGGAGCTCTTCACGATGGG
>JBDUCG010000025.1:0-13191 GCA_040003565.1 Chloroflexota bacterium
ACCGCGTCACGCACGTCGGAGAGGAAGTGATCGAAGACGGGCTCGTTATCGCGCGGACCAGGCGCTCCTTCGGGGTGGTACTGATACGTGCGGATCGGCAGCGTGCGATGCGCGAGACCTTCGACCGAGCCGTCGTTGAGATTGCGGGAGCTAACGTAGAAGTCGCTCCCCGTCGGGATCGAGGCTTCGTCGACCTGGAACTCGTGGTTCTGGCTGGTGATCACGACGTTGCCGCTGCGCAGGTCCTGGACCGGATGGTTCGCGCCGTGATGCCCGAACGGCAGACGCGATGTCGTGGCCCCGATCGCACGACCGATGAGCTGGTGCCCGAGGCAGATGCCCAGGATCGGCACGGGTCGCGCCGTGCCGCGCTGCGAGACCGCGTCGAGGAGCAGTTTCACGTTGTGAGCGATCTGCGGGATCGCCGCGGGGTCGCCTGGGCCGTTGCTGATGACGATGCCCTGGGGCGACCACGACAGAACGTCGCGCGCGCTCGCGGTCGCGGGGAACACACGCACCGTGGCGCCGCGCTGTGTGAGGCAGCGCACCTGGTTCTCTTTGACGCCCGTGTCGAGCAGCGCGATCTTCGGACCGCTGCCGACCTGCCGGCCGACGCCAGTGGCCTCGACAACCAGTGGACGCGCGCCGAGCGGCGCGGACGCGCGCGCTTTCGCGATGGCCTCCTGCTCGACGCCCGGATCCTGTGCGAGACCGGGCGCGACCTGAAGGAGCGCGCCGCGGAGCGTGCCTTTCGCGCGGAGACGGCGCACCAGAGCTCGCGTGTCCACGCCGGAGATCCCCGGAACGCCGTACTGGCGGAGGTACGCATCGAGATCGGTCGTGTCCTCGCGGCACGTGGAGTTCAGCTCGCGCACCACGAGCGCTTCGATCCACGGTCGGCGCGATTCCGCCGCGCGCTCGAAGGTGCCGTAATTGCCGATGAGCGGATAGGTGAGGACGACGATCTGCCCGTTGTACGACGCGTCGGAGGCGATCTCCTGGTAGCCGGTCATCGCCGTGTTGAACACGACCTCACCGGACGCGGCGGATGCGTCCCCGAACGCCTCTCCCCACCACGCCGTGCCATCCTCGAGCGCCAGTACCGCCGCCCTCGTCATCGGTGCATAACTATACGTTCCAGATGCATAAAGATGCAATTGTGCCTCGGCGAGAAAACGCTCAGCGAGAGCCGACCGGCGTCGCGCCACGCAGACCCCCCTCAAAGCGAGCTTCCCCACCGACGACGGCGTACACGACACGTCCGCGCAGCGTGCGTCCGATCAGCGGCGTGTTCTTCCCGAGCGACACGAGCGAGTCCGCCGTCACCGTCCACTCGGCGTCGGGATCGATGGCGATCCAGTCGTCCTCACGCACGGCGATGCCGAGCACGCGCGCTGGACCATCCGTGAGAAGGCGAATGACCGTGTCGCGATCGCACCAGCCGGCGTTCACGCCGCCGAGCACGAGCGAGAGCGCGGTTTCGAGACCGCTGATGCCGAACGCGGCTTGATCGAACTCGACATCTTTCCGAACCGATGCGTGAGGCGCGTGGTCGGTCGCGATCGCGTCGACCGTGCCATCCGCGAGGCCCTCCCAGAGCGCGCGGACGTCGCTCCACCCGCGCAGTGGTGGGTTGACTTTCGTCGCCGAGTCGTAGGGGGCCGCGCGTATGGCGGGAGCGGGTGCCCCTCGTCGCTCGAAACGGGCCCGCTCCGGTTCGCTCTTCGGACCGTTCGCTGCTGCCGCGGGCTCGACTCTCGCTCCGAGTGGCCCCCGCTCCCACGCAAACTCGCGTGAGCCCCCTACCCACTCGTCGGTCATCGCCAGATGGTGTGGAGTGACGTCGCACGTAATTCGAAGTCCGCGCTTCTTGGCAGCACGGATCGACGCGATCGCACCTCTGGTGGAGACATGGGTCAGGTGCAAACGTGCGCCGGTCATCTCCGCGATCGATATGTCGCGTGCGACCGCGGTCTCCTCGGCTGCGCTTGGGATCCCCGGCAATCCGAGCCGCGCCGAGACAACTCCTTCGTGCATCACACCCTTAGCGGACAGCGACATGTCCTGGGCGTGTTCGATGATCAAAAGATCTCGCGTTCTCGCGTACTCCATCGCGTGGCGGAACAGGCTCGCGTCGTCGACGGGCGAGCCATCGTCGGAGAACGCGACGGCGCCGGCGGCCGACAGCTCCATCAAATCGGCCAGCTCCCTGCCGGCGCGTCCGCGTGTGATCGCCGCGATCGGGAGCACGCGCGCCGCGGCCGCCGCTTTCGCGCGCGCGATCACTTCGGCGACGAGACCGGGCGAGTCGATGGCCGGATCCGTATTCGGCATCGCGCAGATCGTGGTGAACCCGCCGCGCAGCGCCGCGCGCGCGCCCGAGGAGATCGTCTCGGAGTCCTCGAAGCCCGGCTCACGGAGATGGGCATGGAGGTCGATGAAACCGTGCGTGACCAGATAGCCCCTTGCCTCGAGCTCTTCGCGCTGCATCAGCTCGCCTCGAGCGTCGGCGTCCCGACGAGCAGATACAGCAGCGCCATCCGCACCGCGACCCCATTCGTGACCTGCCGCTCGACCAGCGAACGCGCGCCATGTGCGACGGATGCGTCGATCTCGACCCCTTCGTTCATCGGCCCCGGGTGCATCACCGGCGCGCCCGGCCGCATGCGCGCGACGCGGGCCTCGGTGAGGCCCCAGACGCGCGTGTACTCGCGCAGGGATGGCAGGAGGCCACCCTCCTGCCGCTCCTTCTGGAGCCGCAGCGCGATCACCCCGTCCGCGCCGTCGAGCGCGCGGTCGAGATCGGGCTCGTAGGTCGTGCCGGCCGGCGCATGTCCGCATCGCCACGCGCTCGGCATGAGCGTCGGCGGACCGGAGAGCGTGATCGTCGCGCCGAGCGGGACGAGCGCGTTGATGTCGGACCGGGCGACGCGGCTGTGGACGATGTCGCCGACGATGACGATCCGTTTTTTCGCGAGGTCGCCCAGCGCGCCGCGCAGCGTGTACGCGTCGAGGAGGCCCTGTGTCGGATGCGCGTGCCAGCCGTCGCCGGCGTTGATGACCGCCGCGTCGGTGCGTTCCGAGACGAAGTACGGCGCGCCCGAAGAGCTGTGGCGCATCACGACGACGTCACCGCCGAGCGCCTGCAGCGTGCGCACGGTGTCGTAGAGCGACTCGCCCTTTTCCACCGATGACCCGCTGGCCGAGATGTTCACGACGTCGGCGGACAGCGTTCGCGCGGCGAGCTCGAACGACACGCGCGTCCGCGTCGATGCCTCGGCGAAGAACAGCACGACGGTCTTCCCGCGGAGTGGCGGCGCGCGGCGCACCGGACGCGAGAGGACCTCCACCATCGCGCCGGTGGTGTCAAGCACGGCCTCGATCTCGTCGGTCGACCAGTCGTCCGTCTCCAGGACGTGTCGCCGCGACCACCTCATGCGCTGACCCGTTCGCGCGCGATGAGCTCGACCTCGTCGCGCCCATCCACCTCGGTGAGGTGGACGCGGACGTCGTCGGTCGGCTTGGTCGGCACGTTCTTCCCGACGAAGTCGGCGCGGATCGGCAGCTCGCGATGACCACGATCGACGAGCACCGCGAGACGGATGGCGCGAGGCCGTCCGTAGTCGACGAGCGCGTCCATCGCGGCGCGGATCGTTCGCCCGGTGAATAGCACGTCGTCCACGAGCACGACGACCTTGTCGTCCACCGAGAAGTCCAGCGCCGACTCGCGGACGATCGGGGCATATCCGATGCGCGTGAGATCGTCGCGGTACAGGGTGATGTCGAGCGAGCCGAGCGGCACGACGGCGTTCTCGTTCGAGCGGATCGCATCGCGGAGTCGCGCGGCCAGGACGTCGCCGCGCGAGCGGATACCGACGATGGCGAGCCTCGTGAGGTCGCGGTCGCGTTCGACGATCTCGTGCGCGATCCGGGAGATGGCGCGACGGACATCGTCGGCGCCGAGCAGCATGGTCAGGCCTGACTCCTTCCCGGCCTCACAGGACCGGTCATTAAAGGGTCGATGGTCGCTAGGTGAGAAGTATGGCCCAGGGTGAGCCGCGGTGCGAGCTAGCCGATGCGGAGGATCGCGACCTGGCCCTGTTGTCCCTTGTAGTTGATGGTGAATGGATAGTTCCCCGGGACGGACGCGCCGGCGTAGTTCATGACCAGCTGACCGCTGCCGTTGAGCGTGCCCGAAGTGGTCTTCGAGCCGCCGGTGCTGGCGTTGCCGAAGCTCACCAGGAACGTCCCTGTCCCCGCCGTGTTGTTGGCGTTGCGGACCGAGAAGGTCACGGTGAAGGGCGCCCCGATGTTCACACGCGCGGGTCCGCTGTACGTGACGACGCTGCCGTCCGCGAGCGTGACCGAGGCGCCCACCGGTGGCGCGAGCGTCGGGACCGGCGTGCGCACCGGAGCTTGTGTCGGCACCGGAGTGCCGCCCGGCCGCTGGGTCGGAACGGGCGTCGCATCGACGGGTGTGGTCGTCGGCTCTGCGGAAACGGCGACGGGGGCGGAGGGGTTCGTCGTGACGCCCGGCACGTTCGTCGGCGCGACGCTCGCGCTCGGCGTGCTCTGCGTGCCGGCGACGACGGCGGCCGCGCCGCCGCCGACGATGAGAAGCACGAGAACGATCGCGAAGAGCGGTGCGGGGCTGCTGCCCTTTTTCGTTGTGATGGGCGGCGCGGCGCGATCCGGGACCTTGTACGCGCCCTGCCACTGCGCGGCGAGCTCGCGCCCGCGCGGCGCAAGGACGGTCGCGATCCATTCCTTTCCGTCCTCGTCGTAGAAGTACGTCTGGATCGCGTGGATGTCCGGCGGGACCGGGGGCGTGGTCATCTCGGGGCCGCGCTCATGGATCCAGCGCGCTCCTACGGGGTCCCACGTGAAGACCGAATGCTCCTGTGCCACGAGTGCATTATCGGTTCGCTGCGGTAGCGTCTTCGTATATGCGACCGCTGCTGGCTGTACTCGTCGTCCTCGCGTTCGGTGCGCTTGCGGTCGCAATGACGGCGTCCGGAACGGCGTCAAAAGGCCCATCTGGCGCGGTGATCGCAGCCCCCCGGGTAACCGCGGATCCCGCGAACACTGCGCGCGCTCCGGCCGCACCACCGATGGGAAGTTCCCCCGGTCAGGGGAGGGGGATATCCCCCGTCGTGCGCGGCCTTCTGATCCCGATCGATGGCGCCGAGATCCCGACCGCGCCCGAGCTTCTACCCAACTCAGCGCGCGAGTACCGCGCCGGCTGGCACGAGGGGATCGACTTTCCCGCGGAGCGCGGGACTCCCGTGCGCGCCGCGGTGCCAGGGGTCGTCGTGCGCGTGGACCGTGACTTCGTGGATTGGGACATCGCTTCGCTGGATGCAGCCCTCGAGGCCGCGCTCGCGCTCGGTTACACACCGGATGAGACGCTCGACCGGATCCGGGGACGCCAGATCTGGATCGATCACGGCCGGCGGATCGTGACGCGCTACGCGCACCTCGACTCCGTCGCCGACCTGCAGGTCGGCCAAACGATCGCGCGCGGTCAGCTGATCGGCACCGTGGGCAGCTCAGGGCTCGAAGAAGGTGGACCGCATCTGCACTTCGAGGTGCGCGTCGGCGACGATTACCTCGGCGACTGGCTCGAGGGCGACGCCCTCGTGCGCGCGATCACGCGATCGTTCGACTAGTCCCCCGCTCCAGGAAGCAGCGCGCGCATACGGCGCGCTTATCGCTCGCCAGGGTGCGGAACACGGTCCCGCACGCGGCGCACTCGCGCAGCGCGTGACGCTCGCGCTCTCCGCCCATCTTGCCGGTCACGACCTCATCGCCCAGGCGGACCCAACGCTCGATCGCCCGTTCGGCTTCTTGGTCACGCATGCCGTTTTAGGGGCGCCGCAAGTCCGGGGCCGGAGCGGCGCGCTGTTACAGAACTGTTGGCGGCTAGCGAAGACCGGTGCGACGGGCACGCACCGCGGCCTCGAGGACCACCTCGACCGCCTCTGAGGCGATCGGTCGTGGCAGCCGAGCGAAGACGCCGAGCTCGGCGCACTTCTCCTTCTCGGGGAGGTCGTACCACCAGGAGAGCCGCTCGAGCTCGCACATGTACACGTACGCGGTCGTCGGCTTGGGGAGCTCGTAGCGGATCGCCCCGAGAAGGTCCAGACGGTTCGCCACGATCCGCGCCGCATCCCAAAGCTCGCGTCGCGCCACCTCGAGGATGGTCTCTCCCGATCGGCGCGCGCTGGTCGGAAAGTGCCAACCGCCCGCGTCGGGCGTACGCATCCAGACCGTCATGTCGCCGTAGAAGGGAATGACCATCGCGATCTGCGCGGAGGCGGGCGGGAATTCCTTGAAGCTCGAATCCCGGCGCGATACGAAGGTCAGATCCGCCATTAGCGCAAAAGTAAGCAGGACAGCGAGCGTCGCGTCAATAGCCCGCGTGTCAGAGAGGGTGGCGGAATGGTGTTAGCAGTCAAGCGCGCAGTGATTCGGCAAGCCGGAACGGGTCCGCGGCGATGACCGAGGCGGCGTACAGCTCCATCGCGCCGATGTCGCTCGTCTTGTTCGCCGGGTCCCCGCGGTCCACCAAACGGGCCAGCGGCGGGAAGCGCCGCCAGTCCTCCCCGTCGGGGGAGAGCGGCGGCACGTACAGCGCCATGTTGTGGGAGACGACCCCGGCGGAGCGGTAGGCCGCGACCGCGCGCGCGATCGCGGGCGCGAGTGACGACTCGTCGGCCCCCGGTCGCCCCAGGATCAGGACCTCTCGCTCCTTGATCGGTACCAGCGACGCGATCGAGCGGACGCCGTCAGCCTCGGCCCCGAGACCGAGCGCGTGATGGACCATCCAGAGGTCGTCGAAGTAGTCGCTGCCATGGAGAGCGTCGTACGCGAGCGCCTGCCGGCGCAGCAGCTCGATCTTCGGGTAGTGCATGCCGCGCGTGGCCGTCATCTGCATGTGGCCGTGAACGATCGATCCACCCGCGCGCCAGAGGCAGTTCCACATCAGGAAGTAGTAGCGCGCCGCGGGATCCGACTCGAGGGCGCGCTCTGCCCAGCGCCGCGCCGTCACGAGGTGATCGCGTACGGCGTTCGCGTCGAGCGGCGCGAGCGGGTCGTGTTCCTTGAACACCAGTACCCCGTGGAACGCGTCGTACTTCGCGACGTTCGAGGCGGTCACCCCGAACGTGCCTTCGACGCGCCCGAATACATCCGCGGGCGTCCCGGTCTCCGGCCGGCAGAACGGATCGTTCACAGACGACGCGATCGTCGCGCGCACCTCGTCGCCGCCCTTCACTTCCATCGGGCGCAGCGCGCGCAGGTCGTTGAAGAGTGCACCCTCCAGCGTGACCTGGTTGTTCACCCTGACGATGCGCTGTTCGCGCACCGCGTCGACGGAACCGAAGAACTTCTTGATCCACTCGTGCATCTCCGGCGGCGCCTCGAGTCGACCAATGGTGGTCGAGACCTGGAGGATGCGACCGGCGGCCGCGCGGGCCGCGGCCGGGAGCGACGCGACGGCGTCCTCGAGATCGACGATGGATGCCGTCACGCGGCCTTGCGCACCCTCGATGCGGTCTTGTACAGGTCGACGTAGCGCTTGGCCGATGCGCCCCACGAGTGGTCCTCGCGCATCACGCGCCGCACGAGCTCGGTCCACTCCTCTGAACCGCCGCGGTGCCGGCGCATCGCGCGCGCGATCGCGTCGTCGAATGCCGCGGGCGAGTAGTCAGGGAACGAGAAGCCGTTGCCGCGTGCGGCGTCGCGGTCCACGTCACGCACCGTCTCGGCGAGCCCGCCGACCTCGTGCACCACCGGGATCGTCCCGTAGCGGAAGGAGATGAGCTGGCCGAGCCCGCACGGCTCGAAGCGCGACGGCATCAGGAACAGGTCGCAGCCGGCATAGATCCGTTGGGCGAGCGCCGCGTCGAATCCGAGGGTGAGCCACAGCTTTCCACCGAAGCGGGCCGCGAGCTCGTTCCACTTCGCCTCGTACACCGGATCGCCTGACCCGAGCACGACCAGCTGGCCGCCGGACTCCAGCAGCTTCGGCGCGGCCGCGGTGAGCAGGTCGACGCCCTTCTGCTCGACGAGACGCCCGACGACGCCGAAGACCGGCGCGGCCGGATCGGGAGCGAGGCCGCCCTCCTTCTGCAGCGCGGCCTTGCAGGCCACCTTGCCGCTCGGGTCATCCGCGCTGTAGTGCGCGGCGATGTGGCGGTCCGTCGCCGGATCGAACGCGACCGTGTCGATCCCGTTCACGATCCCGAACAGCCGCCGTCTGCGTTCGCGCAACGGGCTCTGGAGGCCTTCGCCGAACTCGTCGGTGAGGATCTCTTTCGCGTAGCGCTCGCTCACGGTACTCACGACGTCTGCGGTGGCGATCGCGCGCGCCATCGGGTTGGCCTCACCGGGATCCTCGACCGGTAGTCGAGCGCGCGGCAGGCCGATCAGCTCGAGCACGCTCTTATCGGTGCGCCCCTGGTACGCCAGGTTGTGGATCGTGAACACGGTGGACGTCGCGGCGAGCGCGCGCGTGCGCGCGACGAGAGGGACGAGCAGCGCGGCGTGCCAGTCGTGCGCGTGCACGACATCCGGCGGCGAGTCGCGCAGATCCTCGAAGACCGCGCGGCAGAAGAACGCGTAGCGCTTCGCGTCGTCGGGCGCGCCGTAGACGCGATCGCGGCCGATCCGCTGATCGTTGCGAACGAACACCACACGCACGCCGTCGCGAACGACGCTCGGATACGACACGCGCGCCGTCGATCTCCCGTACGGCATCGACCGCGAGGGCGCGCGCTCGGTGATCTGGAACTTCGCGCGGTCGATCGTCTTGTGGAGCGGCAAATACAACGTGACGTCATGACCGAGCGCCGCGAGCGCCTGCGGAAGACTGCCCGCCACGTCAGCGAGGCCGCCGACCTTGGCGTACGGAGCGGCTTCGGCGGCCGCAAAGACGATCTGCACGAGCCACCGGATGTTAACGAGATGTAAGGAGATCGCGCTTCGAGACCGAAACCGTACGCCGGGCGAAACTGGCTCGTTATGGTGTCAGGTAGTGGTGGTAGCGCGTCCAAGGAGGGACCAATGAAGATCTCGTTCCGCAGCAAGAAGGTTCTTGTCTCAGCCGGCGCCGGCGTCCTGACCGCGGCGCTTCTCGGAGGCGCGGCGCTCGCGGCCTTCGCGCCCGTCGCCGACGACCCGGTCAGCGTGGTCGAGGCCCAGCTCGGGGTCAGTGCGCCTGCGAACAACGGAGGCCCTGACAAGCTCAAGACGATCCTTGACGCGCTCACGGCGAAGGGCGTGATCACCGCCGCCCAGGCGGACGCGATCCTCGCCGCGGTCCGCGACGCAGCGCCCGGACGCGGCGCCGGCGAGATCAAGCGGATCCTCGGCAACCTCCTCGAGGGCTCCGCCAAGTACCTGGGCCTGACGAACGCCGATCTGAAGACGAAGCTTCCGGGCACGAGCCTCGGCGCGATCGCGGGCGCCACGCCGGGTAAGAGCCGCGCCGGTCTGGTGGCCGAGCTGCAGAGCGCGGTGAACGCGGCCATCGACAAGGCGCTCGCCGCGAACACGATCACCAAGGAGCAGAGCGACAAGGCCAAGGCCGAGGCGCCTGGGCAGATCGCCAAGTTCGTCGACCACGTCTACGCGCAGCGGACCGCCCCGACGAAGCCGACGACGCGCGCGCTCAAGGTCACCGAGTTCGTGGGCGACGTCTTCTCTGTCGCTCGGGACTATCTCGGCATCGCGCAGGCCGACCTCACCAAGGCGATGCGGGACGGCAAGAGCCTGGGTGACATCGCGAACGCGACCGCCGGCAAGAGCCGGGACGGCCTCGTCGCTCAGCTCACAACGGCGGCCAACGCGAAGATCGACAAGGCCAAGACCGACGGAAAGATCACCGCCGATCAGGCGACCGCGCTCAAGGCGCAGGTCGGGTCGGCTGTGACGGCGCTCGTCGACCGAAAGGGTCCGACCGCGATCTTCAAGCGCTGAGCACGACCGTCCGGTATCCGTTCGGTGGCGAGGCCCCGGCGGGTGTCGACCCGGCAGAAGTCGGGTAACGACGATGCCCACCGGCCCGTTGGCTCTACGCAGGCTGGCCGCAGGTCGGGCGGTATAGTCGGCCCGCGTTCGGCACGGCGAAATCGCTAGGAGCAGGTACTGGATAAGCGCTACCAGATCTCCCAGCCACTAGGGTCGGGCGGATCCTCCCAGGTCTACCTGGCGAACGACACCGCGCTGAAGCGCGAGGTCGCGATCAAGGTGCTCGATACCGCGGCCGCCGCCGACGGCAATCTCCGACGGATGTTCGTGAAGGAAGCGCGCTCGCTCGCGCAGCTCACACACCCGAACATCGTGTCCGTCTACGACGTCGGCGAGGTCGAGAACCTGCCGTACATCGTGATGGAGCACCTCGCGGGCGGATCGCTCAAAGGCCGCATCGAGCGCACCGGGCCGCTGACGGCGGGTGAAGCCGCGCGCATCGCCATCGAGATCGCGAACGGTCTCGCGTTCGCTCACTCGAAGGGCATCATCCACGCCGACCTCAAGCCTTCGAACATCCTCTTCGACGCGAACGACCACGCCAAGATCGCGGACTTCGGCATCGCGCGGACGCCGAAAGAGGATGCGGCGACGCCGGAGCTCTTCGCGACCGCGATGTATGTCGCGCCAGAGCGCGTCGAAGGAAAGAACGCCTCGGTCCAAAGCGACGTCTATGGACTGGGGCTCGTCCTCTACGAGATGCTCGTCGGCCAGCCACCCTTCACCAGCACAAATGCGGGCGTGCTCATGCGCGACCACGTCGTCCGTATGCCAGTGCCACCGAGTCATCTGCGGCCGTCACTGCCGCGCGAGCTCGACACCATCGTGCTGAAGGCGCTCGCGAAGCAGCCCAACCTCCGCTATCAAAAGGCGAGCGACTTCGCCAACGCGCTCGCCGCGCTCCAGAACCTCGACAAAGAGCTGGCGACGACCCGCGTCGTGCCGGTCATGACCGAGCCGATGCTCGACTTCATGCCGGAGGTGGACCAGAGCCCGGTCGTGGCGCTCCTTGCCAACTACGGCGCGCCGCTTCGCCGGGCGTTCTTCGCGGTGTTCGCGGCGCTCCCGGTCTTCGCGCTGATGGTGTTGGCCCAGTTCGGCCTGATCACGTCGCTCGCGGCCTCGGGTCTCGTGGCCGTCGTCGCCGTCGCGGGTCAGCTCGGCGTGGCGCTCGCGATCGCCTGGGTGATCGAGACGGTGCTCATCTTCCTGTTCGTGCCAGGCCTCGCGATCCTCTTCGCGCTTATGGGCGTATGGGTCTGGATCCGTGACGTTCGCACCGAGCAGGCGATCATGGCGATGGCCATGCCCGTCGCCGCGCCGCTCGGTCTCGCGCCGGCATTCATCCTCACCGCCGCGGCGGTCGACGGCCTCATGGGCGTGATCACGGCGGCCTGGGGCGCGATCCTCACGGTGGTGTTCGCGATCGCCGCCGGCGAGCAGTCATTCGGTCCGTTCGTGCAGACCGGATTCACGCTGAGGCAGGAGACGCTCTTCAGCCCCTTCCGCGCCATGGACACGAAGAGCGCGATCATCGGCGTGCTGCAGGGACGCGGCAACACCCTCGCAGACGTCATGATGCCGGAGACGCTCATCGCGCAGATGGCCGCGTTCGTCTCTCGCCTGGTGGGCGCGGATGTGGCCGCGGTAGCGACCGTCATCGCCTGGACGATCGCCGCGCTCATGGTCTGGTCCGTCACGCGGGTGTTGCGCATGTTCTTCGACACCCTGCTCCGCCGGCCGAAGCGCTGGTTCTCGCTCTACGTGGCGGCGCAGTTCGTGGGCACCATGTCCGGCGCCGCGATGCTGTACCTGCTGTTCATCACCTGGGGTCCGCTCGACCACGCCGCCGGACGGCCCGCCGACAACGTGCTCCTCGTCTCCGCGATGGTTGGCGTCGCGGTCGCGACGGCGTGTGGCGTCCTCATCGGCGCGACGCAGCGGCCGGAGGTCGAGGACGAGCCGGCGCCGCCGGTCGCCGCACGGAGACTGCCGGTCCGCTAGGCGCGCCCAACTGGAGCGAGGCGGCGCATGCTACGTGCCGCATTGACCAAGAGGCTTGCGGAGCTATTCAGAGTTCGCGACGGCGAGGGCCGCACCGTCTCACTCGTGCTCACCGTGACGTTCCTCCTGACCGCTGGCGGCTGCATCGGCGGCAACGCGATCGAGGCGCTGTTCTTCTCGCGACAGGGAACCTCCGCGCTTCCGCTGATGTACATGGCGCTCGGGGTCACGAACTTCGTCGTGTCGCTCGGGATCACAGCGATACTGGGACGCGTCCGTCGCGCGCGCGTCTATATGGCGCTTCCCCTCGTGCTCGCGACATCGCTCGCGCTTCAGCGCGTCGTGCTCGCGTTCGACATCCCGTGGACGTACGCCCTCTTCTGGCTGCTCATGTGCGTCGAAGGCTCGCTACAGGGACTGCTCGCTTGGGGCATCGCGGCGATCGTGTGCGATACGCGGCAGGCCAAACGACTGTTCCCCCTCTTCGCCGCGGGCGGGATATTCGGCGGCGTCGTCGGAGGGTTCGCCACGCGTCCGCTCGCCGATGCCCTCGGCCCCGAGAACCTCCTTGCGGTGTGGTCCGGCGCTCTGGTGATCGCGTTCCTCGTCGCGCGCGTGCTCCTCGCGCGGCACGTCGTCGCGCGAGCGAACGCGGGGATGAGCCTGACCGAGAACATGCAGGCCGGATACCGATACGTACGCTCGTCGCCGCTGTGGACCGCCGTTTCCGCGGCGACCGTGCTCTTCGCGGTGCTCTACTTCTCGATCACGTTCCCATTCGCGAAAACCGCGACGGCGGCGTATCCGGACGCGAAGCAGCTCGCGGGTTTCTTCGGCCTCTTCGGTGGCGCGACGACGGCTGGCGCGTTCCTGGCGTCACTGTTCGTGGCGAACCGGCTCTTTGCGCGCATCGGGATCATGGCCGCGGTCCTCATCTTCCCGTTGCTCTATGCCGCTGGGTTCGCGACGCTGCTCTTGACGCAGACCGCGTTCAGCGCCGTCGTCGCCTTCCGTTCCGTTCAGCTCGTGTATCTCCAGGGCATCGCGAGCCCGGCGTATGAGTCGGCCTTCAACGCGATCCCGACGGAACGCCGCGATCAGGTGCGCGCGTTCGTGAGCGGCGTGCCCGATCAGGCCGGCATCGTCCTCGCCGGC
>JBDUCG010000211.1:0-3833 GCA_040003565.1 Chloroflexota bacterium
TCCATGCCGACGGCCTCGAGGTAGTCGATGGCCGCGCCGAGGCCGATGGCGTCGACGTAGGAGGACGTGCCTGCCTCGAACTTCCACGGGAGCTCGTTCCAGGTCGTCTTCTCGACCGTGACCTTCGCGATCATGTCGCCGCCGAAGAGGAACGGGCGCATGCGCTCCAGCAGCGCCGCCGGCGCCCAGACCGCGCCTGAGCCGGGCGGTGCGAGCATCTTGTGCCCGCTGAACACCAGGAAGTCGCAACCAATCTCCTTCACGTCGACCTTCTCGTGCGGCACCGCCTGAGCCGCATCGATCAGGACGAACGCGCCCGCGGCCTTCGCCTCTGCCGTGAGCTCCTTGACCGGCAGAACGACGCCGAGGCCGTTCGAGGTCGCGGTGATCGCGACAAGCTTCACGCGCCCCTTCGCGAGCGCCGCGGTGTACTGGTCGCGGCGCAGCCGGCCCTCGTCGTCGACGTCGATCATCACGATCTCGGCGCCGACGTCCTTGGCCAGCTGCTGCCAGGGGACGAAGTTCGAGTGATGCTCGAGGACCGTGCTGATGATCCGGTCGCCGGCCTTGATGTTCTCGCGGCCCCAGGTGTAGGCGATCAGGTTCACGCCCTCGGTGGCATTGCGGACAAAGATGATCTCTCGTGCAGCCGGGGCGTTGATGAAGCGCGCGGTCTTCTCGCGCGCACCTTCGAACGCCGCGGTAGTGCGCTCGCTGAACTCGTACACGCCACGGTGGATGTTGGCGTTGTACGACTCGAACACCTCGCGCATCGCGTCGATCACCTGGCGGGGCTTCTGGCTGGTGGCGGCGTTGTCGAGGTACACCACGGGCTTGTCGCCGTGGACGCGCTGCGCGAGCACCGGGAAGTCCGCGCGGATCCGCGCGACATCCAGCGGCGAGCTCGTCGGCGCGAGCGGGCTCGAGCTCTTCGTCGTTACCGCCACGGACCGATCCTTCGCGTCATTTACGCCTTCCCCGCGTAGAGCTCTTCGCGCACGAAGTCGTAGCCCTTCGCCTCGAGCTCGGCCGCGAGCTCGCGCCCGCCGGTGCGGACGATGCGCCCGTCGACCAGCACGTGGACGTAATCCGGCGTGACGTAGCGGAGCATCCGCTCGTAGTGCGTGATCAGGAGGATGCCGACCTCGGGCGAGCGCAGCGCCTCGATGCCCTTCGACACGACCTTGAGTGCGTCGATGTCGAGGCCCGAGTCGGTCTCGTCGAGGACCGCGGCGCTCGGGCGGAACATGTGCATCTGCAGCATCTCGAGACGCTTCTTCTCGCCGCCGGAGAACCCGTCATTCACCGAGCGCGTGATGAACGAGTCATCGACTTCCAGGAGCTTCATCTTTTCTGCAAGGAGCTTGCGGAACTGCGGGATCGGCATGTCGTGCCGCTTCGCCTCGCCGGCCGCGGCCGTAGCGCCGCGCTCCGCGAGCCGCGCGTTGATCGCGGTGCGCAGGAAGTTCGCGACCGAGACGCCGGGGATCGCGGCCGGGTACTGGAAGGCGAGGAAGAGGCCGGCCCGCGCACGCTCGTCGACGGTCATCGCCAGCACGTCCTGTCCGCCGAAGCGGATCGCGCCACTGCGCACCTTGTAGCGCGGGTGACCCATGATCGTGAGCGCGAGCGTGCTCTTCCCCGAGCCGTTCGGGCCCATGATCGCGTGGACCTCTCCGCTCTTCACGACGAGGTCGATCCCCTTGAGGATCGGCTTGCTGTCGACCTCGACGTGGAGGTCTTGTATTTCGAGATCAGGCACGCTGCTTCTCCTTCGCAGTCGCTGGCGGCGCTGTGTTCACGAGCTGCGCGAGGGTCATCGAGTCGAGCGCGGTCGCGATGTTCTTCTGCACCGCGAGCCAGACATGCTGCGTCGCGCAGCCGGGCTGCAGCACGCAGTTCACGACCGCAACGCCCTCGGCCGTGCAGATCTGCGGCTCGATCGGACCCTCGAGCGCCCGCACGATGTCGCCGGCGGTGATGTCCGACGGATCGCGCGATAGCGTGTAGCCGCCGCCCGCGCCCCGCTTGCCCTGCACGAGGCCAGCTTTGCGCAGGCTCGCCACGAGCTGCTCGAGATACGCCTCCGGCAGCTGCTCGCGTGTCGCGACGGCGTGCAGGCTCACAGAGCCTTCACCGAAGTGGCGCGCGAGGTCGACCATGAGGCGCATTCCGTATTCGCCCCGCGTCGAAACATGAAAAGCGGCCTGAGGAGCAATTCCGAGCATTTCACTCGGTATTCTAGCCCGGTCCGCGAAGGGGCGCCAGGCGCCACGATAGGCCGCGCAGTGCCGCTTCCCTACGCCCGGGCCGCGGTCGGCTCGACCAATCCCGCCAAGCTCGAGGCGGTCCACCGTGCGCTCGCACGCCTGGCGCCCGGCTGCACGGTCGAAGGCATCGCCGTGCCCAGCGGCGTGGGTGCGCAGCCGGTCGGGGATGAAGAAACGCGTGAGGGCGCCCGGCTGAGGGCTCGTTCCGCGCTCGCGATGAGCGGGGCTGATGTGGCCTTTGGGCTCGAGGGCGGCGTCATCTTCGAAGCAGACGCGCCCTGGCTGGTGTCGTGGGTCGCGGTCGTCGATCGCGCCGGACGCCTGGGCGAAGCCTCGGCCATGCGCATGCGCCTGCCCGCGGTCGCGGCCGAGAGGCTGCGGCGCGGTGAGGAGCTCGGTGACGTCATCGACGCGCTGTTCGATATGCACCTGTCGAAGCAGCAGGCTGGCGCCATCGGGTCGCTCACCGAGGGGTTCGTCTCGCGAACGGACGCATTCGCCGACATCGTCGCGATGGCCTGCGCGCCGCTCCTGCGCCCGGATCTGTATTGAGTCATCCTCACGCCATCCTCGGACGTACAGGAGAGAACGACACCATTCGGAGGGCCGTCATGCGTCATGTCATACGTATCGCGATCCCGACCCTGCTCGCCGGTATCACCTTCGTTGCGTGCGCGAGCACCGCCGGGAGCGGTGCGACCAACGCCCCCGCGGCGACCTCGGCCGCGAAGCAGGTCACGGTCACGATCAAGGGCTTCGCCTTCTCGCCCGCGACCATCACCGTGACCAAGGGATCCACCGTGACGTGGTCGAACCAGGACTCGACGACACATACCGTCACCAGCGGCGCGAACCGCGCGAAGGACGGTACGTTCGACGCTCAGATCTCCGGTGGGAACGACACGCAGATCACCTTCGACAAGACCGGGACGTTCGCATACTTCTGCCAGATCCACCAGGGAATGATCGCCACCGTCATCGTCAACTAGGACGCGCCTGGACCACCCATCCCACGCATCCGCATGATCCGCGGGCCGGCTGGCACGACCAGCTCCGGCTGCGGCGTGACGGTGACCGTCGCTTCGTCGACGAACCGGCGCGTGTATAGCCGGTGATAGAGGCCGCCGAGCGTCAGGAGCTGCTGGTGCGTCCCCTCCTCGACGATGCGGCCGTGATCGAGCACGAGGATCCGATGCGCGCGCTCGACCGTCGAAAGACGGTGAGCGATCACGATCGTGGTGCGGCCGCGCATGAGCCGGTCCAGCGCCTGCTGCACGAGGAACTCGCTCTCGTTGTCGAGCGAGCTGGTCGCTTCGTCGAGGAGGAGGATCGGCGCATCGCGCAGCAGGGCGCGCGCGATCGCTACACGCTGGCGCTGACCCACCGAAAGGCGCACGCCGCGCTCGCCGACGACCGTGTCGAGACCCTTCGGCAGTCGTGAGATGAATTCGGTCGCGTTCGCGTTCTGCGCGGCGGCCTCGATGGCCGCGGCGTCCGCCTCGAGCCGTCCGTAGCGGATGTTCTCGCGGATCGTGTCGGCGAAGAGGATCGGCTCCTGCGGCA
>JBDUCG010000212.1:0-3818 GCA_040003565.1 Chloroflexota bacterium
CGCGGGTCGGCACCGCCTTCGAGCGTGCCCGGCTCGAGCCGGCGGATCGCGCACATGCCTGCGGCCGCGGGCGTGAAGTCCGGCATCACGCGGATGATGTGACCGAGGGCCGCGAGACGGCCGCACACGTCAGGGGCGATGCGGCCCTCGACGGTGAGCACTCCGGGCTCATAGGCATGCGGATGGAAGGTCCACGGGAACGACCGCGAGATGACGCGCGGTGCCTCGATCGCGGCCTGCAGATTCATGTCGAAGTCGACGACGTTGCACACCGTCTGCACCATCGCCTGGCACTGCGCGTCCTCGCCCGGGCAACCGAAGGGCATGAGCGCGCGGCCGCCCTGCATCAGGAGCGCCGGGTTCGGCGTGAGCCGCGGCCGTTTGCGCGGCGCGATGGCTGAGGGATGGCCCGGAGTGGTCCACAGTTGCGCGCCACGCGTGCTGACGATGATGCCGAGGCCCTCGACCAGCGGTGAGCCCAGACCCGGATCGGACGGCGTCGCGGAGAACGCGTTCCCGTCGGCGTCCATCGCGCAGCAGTACGACGTGTCCGGAGCGCCAACACCGCTCGCCGCGCGCGGGCGATAACCCGGAGCACCGGCGCGGCCCTCGAACGGCCATGGGTCGCCTGGCGGCGGGAGCTCCGGCCACGCGCGATCGTCGCGGATGAGATCGCGCCGCTCGCGCGCGTATCCCTTGTCGAGCAGCCCGCGGATCGGCACGTCGACCTGATCCGGATCGCCGAAGAATCCTTCGCGGTCCGCCGCCGCGAGCTTGAACGCTTCGGTGTACGTGTGCAGGAACGCGAGCGAGCCCGGACCCATCGAGGCCACGTCGTAGCCCTCGAGCAGGTTCAGCGTCATCGGCACGAGCGGTCCCTGCGACCAGGGACCGCACGCGTAGACATCGATGCCGCGATATGTCGTGTGCACCGGCGGTGCCACCGTGACGTGGTACGCCGCGAGGTCCGCGGCTGAGACCATGCCGCCACTGCGCTTCTGCGACCGACCGATCTGCTCCGCGACGTGGCCGGTGTAGATGATGTCGCGCGCGGCCATGATCGCGCCGGCGCGACCGAGCGACGCGTGCGAACGCTCGACCTGCACGAGCAGGCGGAACAGCGACGCGAGGTCCTCCTGCACCAGGATCTCCCCGGCCCGCGGCGCGCGGCCACCGGGCAGGAACACCGCTGCACTGGTCGGCCACTGCCGCAGACGCTCCTCGAGCATCGCGATCGCGCGCGCGAGACGCGGATACACCGGGAAGCCCACCGCGAGCTCGATGTTCGGCGCGAGGACCTGTTCCAGCGTGAGCGTTCCGTGGCGCGCGAGCGCCGTGAGCCATGCGTCCGCGGCGGCGGGCGTCACCGAGCGCGGGATGCCGATCGGCATGTCGTCGCCGAAGCGAGCGCGGTAGTCGTCCAGGCTGAACTCCGCCGGCCAGCGCCCGAGACCGTCGATGGTCTCTGGCGCGGCCATGCCCGGTCGGTGGAGGATGATCGGCGCGACGCCGCCGAAGTCGGTGAGATGCCGCTCCAGCACGTTGAGCGCGATGCCTGCGGCCACGCCCGCGTCGATCGCGTTGCCGCCGCGCTCGAACATCTGCGCGCCGGCCTGCGATGCGAGGTAATGGCTCGAGCTCACCATCCAGCGCTTCCCGAGGACCGCGGGCCGGCCCTGCGTCACGCCGCTGGACGGAGCGGTGTTCTCCGCGGGCACCTCGGGCATCCCGCGAACTGTAATGTTTCGTGGTGGTCCGGATCACCGCCTGGCGCGTGCCGCCCTACGACAACGGTTGCTATCTCGTCGTCGACGCGCGGAACGAGGCGATCGTCATCGATCCGTCGATGGGCGACCGCCAGGTCATCGACGCGGTGCGCGAGCAGGGCCTGCGACTCGTCGAGATCCTCAACACGCACGGCCACCCCGACCACATCTTCGGGAACGCCGCGGTCAAGGAGGCGACCCGCGCGCGTCTCGCGATCCACCGGCTCGATGAATACCGGCTCGGGCCGAAGCGGCCGCCAACGCAGATGGCCGTGCCGCCATGTTCGGCCGACGACCTCTTCAACGAGGGCCAGCTGAGCTACCTCGATGACGTCGAGCTCACCGCGCTCCACACACCCGGTCATACCGAGGGATCGACGTGTTTCTACCTCAGGCGCGAGGGGACGCTGTTCTCCGGCGACCTGCTCTTCAAGGGCAACATCGGACGGACCGACCTTCCCGGCAGCGATGCGGCGGCGATGGCCGAGAGCCTGTCGCGGATCGCGTCATCGCTCCCGCCGAACACACGCGTGTATCCAGGGCACGGCGAGGAGACGACGATCGGCGCGGAGATCCCGACGCTACGCGGCCTGCGCGACGCCGGTCTGCTGCCGGGCCTTCAGCTGGCCTGAGGTCAGTCCGCGACGCCGACGATATTGAATCCGTTGTCAGCGAAGATGGTCGCGCCGGTGACCGCGCGCGACCAATCCGACGCGAGGAACACCGCGACGTTGCCGACCTCTTCCTGCGTGATGTTCCGCCGCAGCGGCGCCTTGGTCTCCATGATGTCGCGCGCGGTCGAGATGCCCTTCACCGCGCTGGCCGACAGCGTCTTCAGCGGCCCTGCTGAGATCACGTTCACGCGCACGTTCGACGGTCCGAGATCGACCGCGAGGTAGCGCACGCAGGTCTCGAGCGCCGCCTTCGCGATCGCCATCGAGTTGTAGCTCGGCACCACGCGCTCGACCGCGTTGAACGTCAGGGCCATCACGGCGCCGCCACCGGCTTTGGCGAACAGCGGCAGGGCGGCGCGCGAGAGCGAGACGAGGGTGTAGGCGCTCACGTCGACCGCGGTCAGGACGCCGTCGCGCGAGATCTCATGGAAGCGACCGCGCAGATCCTCCACCGGCGCGAACGCGATCGAGTGGACGAGGATGTCGAGGCCGTCCCACTTGCGATCGACCTCGGCGATGAGCGAGGCGACGTCCTCGGGCTTCGCAGCGTCACAGGGGAGCACCGGCATCGACTCGTGGTCGGGGAGGGTCTCGACGAGCTTGGTGACGTTGTCCTTGAAACGATCGCCCAGGTACGTGAACGCGAGGCGAGCACCTTCGCGCTGGAAGCAGGTCGCGATCCCCCACGCGATGCTTCGCTGGTTGCCGACCCCAACGATCAACGCGCGCTTTCCTTCGAGCAGACCCATCCGATCACCTCCGCGTTGCACGCATCATCCCAGAACGCCGGCCGCGCTGCGTTGATATTTCAATACAGCTCGGCTGCATCGAACTCCGCGCGCGTCAACTGCATCAGGTAATGCTCCTGCTCGCGAGAGTCGGGCTCGAGGTACTCCTTGAGGAACCGGAAGCCGGCCTTCTCGTAGGCGCGGATCGCCGCGGTGTTGCCGCGCGTCGGCCCGATCACGCAGAGATCGACGCCGTAGCGCGGGAACCCGACGTCGCGAAGGAACGCGCGGATGAGCGCGGGACCGTGGCCCTTCCCGATGAGATCGGGCTCGCCGATGTAGAGATCGATCCCAAAGGCGGGCCGGCCGAGGGCGACCATCGCCGCGTATTCGGGATGGTCTTCGATGCGGTAGCTCTGGATCTCGCCGATCGGACGACCGCCCAGGTGGATGACAAAAAGGTCGGTCGGATCGTCGCCGCGGATCGCGACGCGGCGTTCTGCGATCGTGTCGTCAGGAAAAACGTCTTCGGCCACATCGTCGTACCAGCGACGCACGTGCGGGAGCAGGAGCCACGCGCGGACCCGATCCAGATCCTGTTCGCGCAGGGGTGCGAAAGTGAAGTCGGCCGCGGCTAGTTCCAGCGCCCG
>JBDUCG010000213.1:0-3793 GCA_040003565.1 Chloroflexota bacterium
GCCGCCCTTGTGGGTAGCGTCGTCCGCGGGCCCCAGACCTTCTTCGACGAGGTCGGTAAGACCGTCGCGCGGCTCGCGCCCCAGCCTCAGGCGGACATGCGCAGCGACGCCGATCTGAAAGCGGTCATCAAGGCGCTGCCCGATGGACGCTTACGGGTCGCAAGCATCGTCGCCGACCAGGGCCGAGTCGTGTTCACGCTGACGGCGGACCGGGCGGCGGTGAAGGCCGCGGTGCAGGCGGGCGACGAGCTGCGGCTGTCGCGGAGCGGGGAGCTCGAGATCGCGCCCACCGGGATCCCGGGGCTGGTCGACCGTCTCCAGCAGGCGCTCGAGGACCTGCGGCGGTCCTGGTTCGGGAAATAGGACCGGACAAACGTTAGGGCCGCCCTTCGGCGGCCCCTAACGACCATGTTTGATGCGCCGCGGTGCTAGCTGGCCTTACGCAGCTGCTGCAGCGCGCGGCGCGCGACCACCTGCCGGGCTACGAGCTCGCCACGCCATTCCTTGCGGCGCTCGAGGGCCTGGCTGAATCCGCGCTGGTAGGAGCCGACGGCGAGGAAGCCGACGACGACCATCCCGAACGCGACACCGAGCATGAGACCGACGAAGAAAGCATCCATTGACCGCCGTCCTTTCCCGCCGCTTGAGGGCGGAGCCTTTGCTGAAGAGTCGTCATAAGCACTTGTTGTGCCATCTTTTCGACGAGCGACCGTCACGACCTTCGGGGAGGTCCGAAGGGCGTCGTCCGGCTCTTTTGTTGACCTTCCCGTTACCCAGGCCGGTCTGTCGTAGCCTGACCGACGACTCTCTGTTCAGCTTCCCCGCCTAAACAAGGAGGAATGGATGCGCCTGTCGCTCATGCCGAAGAAGAGCTTCTTCTTCACCCAATTCGACCAGCACGCCACGAACAGCCTGGAGGCCGCGGTCGCGCTCGAGCGCCTGCTGACCGATTTCACCAATGTCGAGAGCAAGGTCCGTGACATCCACGCGATCGAGCACTACGGCGACAAGCTCACCCACGAGATCTTCAAAAGTCTGAACGAGACGTTCGTCACCCCGCTGGACCGCGAGGACATCATCGGGATCGCCTCGAAGCTCGATGACGTCGCCGACGTTGCGTACGACGTCAGCGAGCTCATCCAGCTATACAAGGTCCAAAGCGTTCGCCCGCAGGCCATCCGCCAGGTCAAGGCGCTCGTCGGCGCGGCCACGGAGATGGTCGCGATGATGAAAGCGCTCGAGGGCCTCAAAGGCCTCGAGCCGTACTGGATCAAGATCCACACCTTCGAGAACGAGGGCGATCAGGTGTTCCGCGACGCCGTTGGCGATCTCTTCGCGAACGTCACCGACCCGATCGAGATCATCAAGTGGAAGGACATCCACGGGCTGATCGAGGTGGCGGTGGATCGCTGCGAGGACGTCGCGAACATCGTCGAGATGATCGTGATCAAGCATAGTTAGCGGGAAGCGCAATGGATAACGCGCTTTTCCTGCTGGCGCTGGTCGTACTCCTCGGCGTGATCTTCGAGTACGTCAACGGTTTCCACGACGCGGCCAACGCCATCGCAACTGTCGTCGCGACGCGCGTCCTCACCCCGCGGCAGGCCGTCATCATGGCGGGGAGCCTGAACCTGGTCGGCGCGCTGTCCGGCGTCGCGGTCGCGAAGACCGTCGGGAACGGCATCGTGGATGCGAAGGTCGTCACGCAGGACCTCGTCGTGGCGGCGCTGATCGCCGCGATCATCTGGGACCTCGTGACCTGGTACTTCGGACTGCCCTCGTCCTCGAGCCACGCGCTCATCTTCTCGATCATCGGCGCGTCGGTCGCGATCCACGGCCCGGGCGTGGTCATCGTCGCCGGGCTGCAGAAGACGAGCTTCGGGATCGTGTATTCGCCGGCGCTCGCGTTCCTCGTCGGCTACCTCCTGATGCTCGCGCTGTACTGGATCCTGCGGAACACGTCCTTCGGCTGGGTGCAGCGCTTCTTCGGGAAGGCGCAGATCCTCTCGAGCGCCTACATGGCCTTCAGCCACGGCGGCAACGACGGGCAGAAGACGATGGGCATCATCGCGCTGGCGCTCGCCGCGTACGGCGTCGTGCCGGCCGGCGACGGCTTCTACATCCCGGACTGGGTGAAGGTCATCTGCGCCGTCGCGATCGGCTTCGGAACGATGACCGGCGGCTGGCGGATCATGAAGACCATGGGCACGCGCATCACCAAGCTCACGCCGGTGCAGGGCTTCGCGGCGGAGACGACGGCGGGCACGGTGATCGAGATCGCGACGCGCTTCGGCATCCCGATCTCCACGACGCACGCCATCTCCGGCGCCATCCTCGGCGTCGGCTCCACGCGCCGCCTCTCGGCCGTGCGTTGGGGCATCGCCGGACGCATCGTGACCGCCTGGGTGCTCACGATCCCCGGGTGCTTCGTCATGGGCTACGCCATCGCGATCGCGATCCGCGCGGTCGGCGTCCACCCATAGCCCTCGCGCCGCGGCATCGCGCTCCGTCACTTTCTCCGTCGCACGGCGTGGTGCTCGTCATCAATTCGCTGTAGGCGGGGGCGCAGCGAGTCTCGACCGCGTATCGGGTCCCCCATTGGGGCCAGACAGCTATTGCCCTAATGGGCTACCGGCCCCCTTACTTACGCCGACTCGAGTAGGACTTGAGCAAGTGGTGGGGAGTAGAGCGAGAACGTGATCCGTCTTGCGATGCGCTGGCTGACCGCGACGATCACCGTCGCGCTGCTGCTGGGGACCGCGGGTTCACCGGCGGCGGCAAGCTCATTCGATCCGGCGAAGATCGACGCCTCGTTCCTGACCGAGATCCTGGCATCTCCGACGTCCGACTTCGACGTCATCGTGCGCTCGGTCCCCGTCGACAACAGCGGTCGCGAGGACCGTGCCGCCGCCCGGCGTATCGAGAGGGCCGCGAAGGCCGTCACGAAGGTGGACGGCAGCCTCAAGAACGCCCTGGCGATCGTCGGCGCCGTTTCCGCCCGCGTGAAGGGCGTGCAGATCCTGAAGCTCACGCGCGACGGCGACGTCGACTACGTCGTCAAGGACCAGAAGCTGAGGGCCCAGTTCGATCCGGCGCTCGACAGCGCGAAGGCGCGCACCCCGGGGATCCTCGAGGTGAGCGCGCCGCAGGCCTGGTCGCAGCTCGGCATGACCGGGCAGGGCGTTGGCGTCGCGATCGTCGACAGCGGCGTCTACGCGCATCCCGACCTCGCCGGCAGGATCGTCGCGTCGATCGACTTCACGACGGACTCGCCGACCGTGTCCACCACCACGACCGGCGACCCGGGCGGGCACGGCACGCACGTGGCGGGCCTGGTCGCCGGTGACGGCGCCCTGTCGGGCGGCGAGTTCACCGGCGTCGCGCCGCGCGCGAACATCATCAACGTCCGCGTCATCGACGCCAACGGCGCATCGAACGTGTCGACGATCCTCCGCGGCCTGCAGTGGGTGCTCGCGAATCGCACGACCTACAACATCAAGGTCACGAACCTCTCGCTCGGCGCGAGGTCGATGGGCAGCTACAAGTCCGACCTCATGGCAACGGCCGCCGAGGTTCTTAACTTCGCCGGCGTGACCGTCGTCGTCTCCGCCGGCAACACCGGCCCGCTCGCCGGCACGGTCACGACGCCGGCCACCGACCCGTACGTCATCAGCGTGGGAGCGCTCGACGACAACGGCACGAGCCTCCTGCTCGACGACCTGATGGCGACGTTCTCATCGCGCGGCAGGACGCTGTTCGACAACCTCTCGAAGCCCGACCTCGTCGCGCCGGG
>JBDUCG010000214.1:0-3775 GCA_040003565.1 Chloroflexota bacterium
GTCAGGTCAAGGACCTGACCGTGAAGCGTTTCCCGGGCCACGGCCACGTCGTGCACGGCTTCAGGCCGGAGCCCTTCCTCGAGACCCTCGAGCCATTCCTAAGGCGGATGCGCACCGCCTGACCGACGCGCGTCCTTCTCTTCCTACAGCCGGCGAGCGATCACAATGGTGGCGTCATCGGTCGGACGCGCCCATCTCTCCAGCGCCGACCGCGCGATCGTCTCGACATCTGCGTCGAGCTTCAGCTCTGAGATCTCAGCGCGGGAACTGATGCCGTCTGAGTGGAGGACCACCGTCCAGTCCTCCCCGAGAGGGAACTCGAGCACGTGTGGCGCACGGATGCCTCGTCCCAACACGCCTCGGTCGGGCGAGCATCGGCGTTCAGCTGCGCTGCCGTTGAAGATCCTCCCGTCGACGTTGCCCACGCCGGCGAACACGACACGCGAGCCGTCGATCCACAGCACCGACGCCGCCGCGCCGCGCGTTCCTCGCAGTGCGCGATCGCACGCGTGCAGGGCGGCGGCCGGATCGAGATCGGGCTTGTCGCGGAGGGCATCGGTCGCGGCAGTTGCTGCCTCCGCTGCGGCTGGACCGTGTCCGAGGCCATCGACGATCGCGATCCTCATTCCACCGTCGCGCAACTGAACGATCCACTGATCGCCGTTCGCGGTCTCTCCCGGGTGCGGGCGGCTGGCCGCCGCGTATCTCAGTGGGGGTCCATCCACTTGCGAGCGACGATGGTCGTGCCGGCCGGCGTCGAGGCGAACTCGCACTCGTCCATGAGCCGTTCGATCGAGCCGAGCCCCGCGCCGAGCCCCGACCCGGTACTGAACCCGTCGCGCCGCGCCACTGTGAGATCGGCGATGCCAGGGCCGTCGTCTTCGCTTTCGAGCAGCACTCCTTGACTCGGTCCGTCGATCGGGCTGATCCTGAGATCGCCTCCGATCGCATAGCGGAGGAGGTTCGTCGCCATCTCGCTCGTCGCGAGCGCCACGGTCTCTGCGGCGATCGGTCCGAAGCCGAGCTCTCGCGACAGGCGACGAGCGGTGTTGCGCGCGCGTTCGACGTCGGCCGCTGTTGCGATACGCACCCTAGCGTCGCCACTTCCGGATCATGACGATCGTCCCACGACCCACCGCGGAGTCGACCTGCATCTCATCCATCAAGCGGCGTGTGCCGGGGAGGCCCATCCCGAGCCCGCGTCCCGAGGTATAACCATCACCGAGAGCCTGTCCGACGTCAGCTATCCCCGGCCCCTCATCGCTGACGACCACCTCGATACCGCCCTTCCCCTCGGACAGCGGCCGAATGCGCGCCTCACCTTTGCCACCGGTCGCGTATCGGACGACGTTGCGCGCGAGCTCAGAAACCGCCGTCGCGATGCGGCTTTGATCGACCACGCCGAATCCCAAAGACTGAGCGAGCTGCCGAGCCCGCTGACGCGCAGCGATGATCGAATCCTCGCCATCGATCGGCACGCGAAGATCGATCTGCTCTGAGCTCACCCTTCGCGAACGCTCGTGCCGAGGGCCGAGCCGAGCAATCGCATCCCACGCTCCGCGTCCAGCGCCGTGCGGATACCTTTGAGCTCGAGGCCGAGCTCCACCAACGTCATGGCCACCGCGGGCTGAATACCGACCACGACCGTCGTCGCGCCCAGGAGCTGGATCGCCGCGACCACATCGTTCAACATCCGGCCAAGGAACGAATCCACGGTCTGCACCGTGGTGAAGTCAAGCAGTACGCCGTTCGCTCCGGTGCGCTCGAGCTCCGTGGTGAGTGACTCCTGCAGCGCAAGGGCATCGCTGTCGTGCAGATCCTCTTGGATGGTCGCGAGCAGGATGTCCCCGACTCGAATGATCGGGACGCGCGCCAACTAACTTCCCCGGATATCGCGCGAGGGCTTCGACGACACTACCCGGAGACCGAGGCGATCGAACGCAAGCTCGAGGCCCTTGGCGAGGGTCGTGCGCGTGATGACGCCGCCAAGGTCGAGCCCGAGGTGTACGAGCGTCATCGCGGTTCTTGAGCTGAGCCCAACGATGAACACCTCTGCGCCGAGGAGGCGAGCGGAGGACACGGTCTCCAGAAGATGCTTGGCCACGGCCGTGTCGACGACCGGCACGGCCGTGATATCGAGGATCACGATCTCGGAGCGGGTCTGGATGATGCGGTCGAGCAGTCGTTCGTTCATGTCCTGTGCGCGCGCGGTGTCGACGCTGCCAACGATCGGCAACGCCAGGATGCCCTTCCACACCTCGATGACCGGTGTCTGTAGCTCATTGATCGTCGCCCGCTGCTCTTCGATGAGCTGCGCCGCGTTCCGCGCCTGATCCTTCATGCTTCGCTGCGCTCCTTTGCTTCCGTCATCAGCGGCAGCCTCACCCGGAAGGTGCTGCCCACGCCGACCTCGCTCTCGACCTCGATGCGACCGGCGTGCGCCGCGGCGAAACGCTGAGCCAGGGTCAGCCCGAGTCCGAGCCCTTCGGCATCGGCGTGACGAGCGCTGGCACCCCGGTAGAAACCTTCGAAGATCCGCGTGAGCTCCTCCGGCGGTATGCCGACGCCCGTGTCCTTGATCTCGACGTATGCCTCCGCGTCGCGGGCGCCATATCTCACCGTGACCGAGCCCTGTGAGGTGTACCGGATGGCGTTCGCGAGCAGATTCCCGAAGACCGTCAGCAGTGCGTCCTCGTCCCCGAGGACTCGCAGGCTGAACGGCCCGCCTGCGCGCACGATCTCGATCCCTTTCATCTCGGCAAGAGTCGCCGCCCATGTGCAGGCCTGACTAAGGATCACCGGGATCTCCACTGGTGCGCGGTCGAGCTCCGTCGGGCCCCGTCGGCTCGCGTCGAGCAGTGCGCCAGAGAGACGCGAAAGCCGCAACAGTGCCTCTCGGGCGCTGCCCAGGTAGCGAGGCGCGCGATCGGCCTCGCCCTTCTGGAGCACACGCATCACCAGGTCGACGCTGGTCAGGGCGGCAGTGAGTGGTGTGCGGAGCTCGTGCGCGATCATCGCGAGATGGTCAGTCATCGTGCGTTCGACCTCGGTGGCCTTGTCGGCCAGCCCCTGCTCCCTGTCCACCGCGGCATCGGCTCGGGCCGTCTCCGCCGCGAGGCGGACGTCCACGAACTCCCGATGCTGGACGCCGTAGGCGATCATGACTTCCAAGAGGAACGCGAGCGCGTCGGTGCCCGCGCGCGCCTGCTCGCGATAGCTCAGTCCGGTGATGCCGGCGGCGAAAGCCTCGCCATGAAGGGCGATGATCTCCTCCGGCCCGATGCCACCTTCGATACAGGCGCGGCTCAGAAGCGAGGCGCGGTACAGAGCGTCCTCGCTGTGCGTCGACAGATAGTCGCGGAGGACAGCTGTGTATTGCTCGGTCGAAGGCGGAGCTGGTGGAGCCGCACTCGTGCCCGCGGAAGTGATCTCTAAGTTGGGCGACGTCACTGTGTCCGCAGTCCTCCAAGCCACGCCGACGGCGCGGGCGCCTCGCTTCGCATCATAAAGAGCGCTCCGTTCGGAAACAAAAGTCGTTGCGCGCTCGCTCGCTCGCTTGCGCGCAGCTTGCTCAATGCGACCGCGCATCAGCGGTCGCGGTCTCAGGAGGTCCGGGGTTTCGCCTGCTTCTGGAGCGCGTCGGCGAGCTGCGTGATGCGCAGCTCCGCGGCATCGAGCCGCTTGGCGCAGCGCTCGTACAGACCGAGACCCTCTTCGTAAAGACGCACGGCCTCGTCGAGGTCGAGTGACGGATCCTCGAGGCGGTCGGCGATCG
>JBDUCG010000215.1:0-3773 GCA_040003565.1 Chloroflexota bacterium
CGCGAGCCGATCGCGCTCTCCGGAGCGATCGCCTGATGGCGCGCACCGGGCTTGGTCGCGGCCTCGATGTGCTCCTGGGGCAGGGCCCGGCGACCACTCCGACGACGCTGCCTCCCGTCGGCACCACCGAGATCGCTCTCGAGCGGATCCGTCCCAACCCGCAGCAGCCGCGCACGAACTTCGACGCTGAGGGCATCGCGGAACTCGCCGCCTCGATCCGGCGACACGGCATATTGCAACCAATAGTGGTCTCACGCGACGGCGATAATTTTGAGCTCGTCGCCGGACACCGGCGCGTCCTCGCCGCGCGCGTGGCGGGCAAGTCGACGATCCCGGCGGTCGTGCGCGATGACGTTCGCGATCGCCTGGAGCTAGCCCTGGTGGAGAATCTTCAGCGCTCCGACCTGAATGCCATCGAGACCGCGCGCGCCTACAAGCTGCTCATGGAAACGTACGACCTCACGCAGGAGCAAGTCGCCGAGCGGGTGGGGAAGTCGCGCTCGCAGGTCGCGAACATGCTCCGCACCCTGACCGCGCCGCAGCCACTGCAGGACGCGGTCATGGAAGGCAAGATCAGCGAGGGCCATCTGCGCGCGCTTCTTCCGCTACCTCTTTCGGACGCACTAACCGCTCTCGCCACGGTGATCGCACGCCAGCTGTCGGTGCGCGACGCGGAGGCGCTCGCGCGGAAGATGGTCCACCCCCCGCGGCGCGGCCGTGCGCGTCCGCGTCTACGCGGTGGCGATCCTGATCTCGCGCAAGTCACGAGCGAGCTACGTTCCGCGTTGGGCACAAAGGTGGAGGTCCTGCGCGGCCGCAAGGGCGGGCGCATCGCGATCGATTACTACTCCGACGAGGACTTCGAGCGTCTGTACGAGCTTCTGGTCCGCGCCGGCCGCGCATAAGGGAGAGCAGGTGCCTGTCAAGAAAGACCACGACGGCGTGAACACGCGCAACGGCGACAAGACCGTGAGCGGCAACGGCGGGAAGCCGCCGGGGTCGTATAGCGCGAAGGACATCCAGGTACTCGAGGGCCTGGAGGCCGTACGTCGTCGACCGGGCATGTACATCGGCACGACCGATCTCCGCGGTCTGCACCACCTCGTCCGCGAAGTCCTGGATAACTCGATCGACGAGGCGATGAACGGCACGTGCGATCGGATCGACGTGTGGATCCACAAGTCGAAGGACATCACCGTCGCCGACAACGGGCGCGGCATCCCCGTGGACAAGCAGCAGCAGACCGGCAAATCCGCGCTGGAAGTCGTGCACACGATCCTCCATGCCGGCGGAAAGTTCGGCGGGGCTGGCTACAAGGTCTCCGGTGGCCTGCACGGCGTTGGCGTGTCCGTCGTGAACGCGCTTTCGACGCAGCTCATCGTCGAGGTGCACCGCGACGGCAAGGTCTGGACGCAGACCTACGAGCGCGGCAAGCCGAGCGGCGCGGTGAAGATGGTCGCGAAGCCACAGCTGCCGCCGCCGCCGAGCATCGAATGGAAGGCGCCACGCACGACCGGCACCATCACGCGCTTCACGCCCGATCCCGAGGTGTTCCCGATCATCGAATGGGACATCGCGATCCTCGAGCAGTGGCTCCGCGAGACGGCCTACCTCAACAAGGGACTGTTCCTCGCACTGCACGACGAGCGCACCGAAGCCGAGCTCAGCTACTACTTCGACGGCGGGATCATGTCGTTCGTTCGACACCTTAATCGGTCGCACGAGGCCCTGCACGAGAAGCCCGTGTACGTCGAAAAGACGTACGAGAACGACACGGTCGTGGAGGTCGCGCTCCAGTACAACGACAGCTTCGCCGAGCGTGTCTACACCTTCGCGAACAACATCAACACGCTCGACGGCGGTGCGCACCTCACCGGTTTCCGCACCGCGCTCACCCGAACGATCAACGCCTACGCGCGGAAGAACGGGCAGCTGAAGGACGCGGATCCGAACCTGACGTCCGACGACGTGCGCGAGGGTCTCACCGCCGTCATCAGCGTGAAGATCAAGGAGCCGCAGTTCGAGGGCCAGACCAAGACGCGCCTCGGCAATGCGGAGGTCGCTGGGCAAGTGGCCGCGGCGGTGAACGACGCGCTCGGCC
Organism: Chloroflexota bacterium; assembly: GCA_040003565.1. GTDB lineage: Bacteria > Chloroflexota > Limnocylindria > P2-11E > P2-11E > CF-39. Next base: position 2,102 of record JBDUCG010000215.1, read on the forward strand.
AGTACCTCGAGGAGAACCCGTCCGACGCGCGCGGCATCGTCGACAAGTGCCTCACCGCGTTCCGCGCGCGCGAGGCCGCACGGAAGGCGCGCGACCTGGTTCAGCGAAAGGGCGCGCTCGACGGTGCGCTGCTCCCCGGCAAGCTCGCGGACTGCCAGGAGCGCGACCCCGAGAAGTGCGAGCTCTTCATCGTCGAAGGTCCCTCAGCCGGCGGCAGCGCGAAAGGCGGCCGCGACCGTCGCACGCAGGCGATCCTGCCCCTGCGCGGCAAGATCCTGAACGTCGAGAAGGCGCGCGCCGACAAGATGCTCGGCAACGAGGAGATCAAGGCGCTCATCACGGCGCTCGGAACCGGCATCGGCGAGTACTTCGACATGAAGAAGCTGCGGTACGGGCGCACGATCCTGCTCTGCGACGCGGACGTCGACGGCTCGCACATCCGCACCCTCCTGCTGACCCTGTTGTATCGGCACTTCCGGCCGCTGGTCGAGGAGCGACGCATCTACATCGGACAGCCGCCGCTCTATCGCCTGCAGCTCGGCAAGGAGATCCGCTGGGCGTACTCGGACAACGAGCGAGACAAGGCGATCAAGGAGCTGAAGCAGCAGGCGAAGACCAAGCGCGACGATCGGAAGAAGGCCGCCGGCGAGAAGGCCGACGCCGAGGGCGGCGACAAGACGACCTCGCGCGCTCGGCGCAAGGCGGCCGAAGCGACCGTCGACGCCGAGTCCGATGCTCCGGTGAACAGCGATGAGGGCACCGACGATGGGAAGGGCGGTCGCGAGCCCGCGATCGCCCGCTATAAGGGTCTGGGCGAGATGAACGCCGAGCAGCTGTGGGACACCACGCTGAACCCGGCGACACGCACGCTGAAGCAGGTCACGCTCGAGGACGCGGAGTCCGCGGATCTCGCGTTCGACGAGCTGATGGGCAGCGAGGTCGAGGGCCGTAAGAAATGGATCATGGCCAACGCGAAGAAGGCGGCGCTGGACATCTGATGGCACGACTCTCCGAGCTCGGCGTCGATTTCGAGCACTGGTGCTTCGCGTGCGGCCGCCTGAACGACAGCGGTCTGCATCTCGACTTCGATGTAGCGCGGGGGCGCGCTGAGACGACCTGCGTTCTGGAACGCCGCCACCAGGGATACGACGGCACCGTGCACGGCGGCATCGTCACCGCGCTCCTCGACGAGACGATGGGCTGGGCGATCTTCCACCAGGGGATCTGGGGTGTCACCGCGCGCCTGAACGTGACGTTCCGGCTGCCGGTCCCGGTGGGTGAGGAGCTGCGCGTCGTCGGCGAGGTCGTCCGCGAGCGGAGCCGCTCGATCGAGACGCACGGTACGGTCTCGCGCGCGAGCGACGGCGCGGTCCTCGCGGAAGCGGATGCGGTCTTCCTGTTGATGCCGGATGAGCGCAGGCGCGAGCTGGAGCAGCGTTACTCGCGCACCGACGAGACATTCGCGCGGGTGCGCGCCGCGGTGGACGCTGAAGAACGGGTGAGGGAGCACGGGCGAACGTGATCGACGAACCGAAGAACGACCGCGTGATCGGCATCGAGCTCGAGCACGAGATGCGACAGGCGTATCTCGACTATTCGATGAGCGTCATCGTCGCGCGGGCGCTGCCCGATGTCCGCGACGGGCTCAAGCCGGTGCAGCGCCGGATCCTCT
>JBDUCG010000216.1:0-3751 GCA_040003565.1 Chloroflexota bacterium
GCGCCGGCGCCGACGATCACCGGCGTCGCCATCAGGAAGCTGAAGCGCGTGGCGTCCGCCCGCCGGATCCCCTGATACAGCCCCGCGGAGATCGTGATCCCCGAGCGGCTGATACCTGGCAGGAGCGCGACCGCCTGCGCCACCCCCATCACGAGGGCGTCGATGAAGCCAAGCGACTCGAGCGGACGGCGCGCGACCGTGAAGCGCTCGGCCACGACGAAGATGATCGACCCGATGATCAGGAACGCCGCGATCCATCCGGGCGCGCGGAGTCCGCTCTCGATCTGCGACTGCAGCGCGACGCCGACAAGTGCCGCGGGCAGCGTGCCGACGAGCACGAGCAGCGGCATCCGCAGCCGAAGATGCAAGACGTCGCTGGCCAGCTCGAGCCAGGTCCGCGCGAAGTAGAGGAGCACCGCGAGCGCGGTACCGAGGTGGAGCGCGACATCGAAGCTGAGCCCGAACCGCTGCGGATCGAGCCCAAGCGCCTCGCTGATGAGCACGAGGTGCGCGGTCGAGCTGACGGGGAGGAATTCGGTGAGTCCCTGCACGATGCCGAGCAGCGCCGCCGCCGCGAGATCGTTCATCTCATGCCCGCCCGTGCCGCACGCATCGCATCATGCGCGTCGCGCTCGTGACCGAGCGCGGTCTCCAGCTGCTTCGCCCACGACCGCCGGTGCCCACCGTCGAGGAAGCGCATCGCGACCGACGCGTCGAACGGTCCGATGCCCACCTTCTTCGATGCGTCGGCGACGTAGCCGTACGACTCGGCCGCGCGGAGCAGATCGGCGCCCGGCGAGCCCGGAAAGAGCGCGCGCGTGGTGCGCAGGAAGCTCGCGGCGGCGCGCCGCTTGTCCGCCAGAAGGATGCGCATCGCGTGATCGCCGAACGCCGCCGCGCCGGCATGACGCGTGTCGGTCCAGCGCGCATCGTCGCGCAGCGCGGCGATCCACGTTTCGATCGCGCGGTCGCTCGTCTCGGCCTCCTTCGCCGCATCATCGACCGCGTCGCGTGCGACCGCGGCGCGATCGGGCGCGCTGCCGCGGTCGAGAAAGACGAGCTCCGTCGCCGCGGCGATCGCGACCCACTCGAGCTTCGTGGGCTGCTCCGTCTTGTCGAAGTACGTGCGCGCGTAGAAGGTCGGGCCTTCCTCGTCGCAGCCGACGACCAGGCCGTACTCGGAGGGGCCGACCAGTCCGCGAGCCAGCGCCGGCAACTTCGCCTCGAGTGCTTCGAGGATCCGCTCGATCACGAGCTCCTTCATCTCGTCGTCGAACGGCGGTGTGAGCGGATCGGGCCGCATGCCCGTCGCGCGCGCCGCGCGCGCGAGCGTGTCGTCGTCGAGCGGCGCGGCGGCGAGCGGATCCCAGGCCTCCACGTCGATCGTCGTCGTGAATGCCGCGCCGCACGCGCCCATGACCCAGTCGTATTCCTGACCCGTCGCGACTGCCATGCACGCGGGGAGCGTGCACTCGCGCCCCTCACCGAAACGGAGAGGCGGGATGTCCTTGAGGATGCGCTTGCGTGCAGGTACGCGGGTGACTTTACGCGCCGTTTTCGGGGAACGCGTGCTTGAGGACGGTGACGGCATGGAGCGTCGCCCACTTGCTTGCATTGACCTTCGAGGCCATGCGGTCGGCGTAGGGCGAACGACCGGCCCACCGCCCGTGCGAGTCCTGACGCGAGAGAAGCCACGCGATCGCGATCTGCGCGCGCGGATCGTCGATCGCACCGGCCGCATCGATCGCGCGGAGCACGAACAGGATGTCCGCCTGGTAGAAGAGCGGGAACGAGATCTGGCGCCAGAGGTAGCTCGGCTCGCTGCCGGTCGGATACGCGCCGCGCGTCATGCGGTACGAGAGGAGGAACTCGACGCCTCGGCGCAGCGTTCGTTCCACCTCGCGCGTGCGCGCGGCTTCGGGAAGCGCCGCGAGGCCCCACACCAGCCGCGCGTAGCCCCACGCGCACGGCTGATCGTTGTTGATCCAGCACGCGGCGTCGAACTTCTTCGAATCGCGCACCAGGCGCTGCACCAGCGGCTCGAGGCGCTCGTCGGTGCCATAGCCGGCGAGCGACACGTAGCGGACGACGTTGCCGACGAAGCACGAGGCGCCGTGGTCCTGTTCGAAGACCCAGCCCATTCCGCCCTGGTCGGCCGCGCTCAGGTCATCGAGCACGCGCCGCGCGGCGCGGCGGACACGGGGATCGCCGGGGTCCACGCCGTACTCGACGAGCAACAGGTTCGACCAGTGCGTCGACTGGTATTTCGGCCCGTAGACATGCGGCCCCGGCCAGCTGCCGTCGGACTTCTGCTGACGAAGGATCGTCGAGAGCGGCGGACTCGACATCGCGCGCTGCTGCGCCTCACGGAGCTCGGCGTCACGCGGGCCCCGGTCGAGGACCTGGCGCAGCGTGAGTGCCCGCACTGCCGGATCGCCTTTCTCGAGAAGCCAGGGGAGCGGGTCGTCGTGCATGAGCGACTGCCAGGACATCATGTCCCGCCCACCGACAGCTCCGCGATGACGAGCGTCGGGCTGCCGATCCCGCTCGCGCCGAAGATCAGGTCCGTGCCCACCCCGCTGATCGAAGAGAGCAGTTGCGTGAGATTGCCCGCGATCGTGATCCCCTGGACCGGGTGCATCGGCGCGCCCTTCTCGAGGTAGGTACCCGTCGCCCCGAGCGAGAACTCGCCGGAGACCGGATCGATGGTGTGCAGGTTGAGGAGCGAGGTGACCGCGAGCGCGCGGTCCAGCCCGCGGACGAGCGCGCCCGGGTCGTCCGCGCCCGCCTCGATGTAGAAGTTCGAGGGTCCGATGCGGCTCGGCGATGCGTATGAGCCGCGCCGAGCGTTGCCCGTCGGTGCGGCGTCCAGCTTGCGAGCCGTCTTGAGATTCGTCAGGTACCCGCGGAGCACGCCGCGCTCGACCAGGATCCGCGTGGTGGTGGCGACGCCTTCTCCGTCGAATGGCGCGCTGCGGAGACCGCCGCGCCGTCGAGCGTCGTCGACGATCGTCACGCGCTCGTTCGCAACACGCTCGCCGACCTTTCCCTCGAACAGCGACCGGCCTTTGAGAACGTTGTCCGCCGAGAAGAGCGGCGAGATCGCACCAAGGAGCGACTGGGCCATCCACGGGTCGAGCACGATGGGGATCTTCTGGGTGGGGAAGGGCTTCGCTCCGAGCTTCTCGAGCGCGCGCTGCGCCGCGCGCAGGCCGACGCTCTCCGGATCGAGGTCGGCCATCCGTCGAGCGCCTTCGCCGTGATAACCGATCTGGCGCTCGCCGTCCTGCGTCGCGACCGCGCTGGTCATCGCGCCGCAGAAGCTCTCGCGGTACGACGCGCGGACGCCGTTCGTCGTCGCGATGAGCGTCGTCACCTCGGCATCGCTGTAGCTCGTCTTCCGGAAGTGGGTGATCCGGGGGTCCACCGCGCGCGCGGCGCGCTCCACCGCGAGCGCGATCGCGCCACGGTCGGCGAGCGGCCGCTCCTCCAGGCCGGGCTGATAGATGTCGAGATCCGCCAGGTCGAGCGGCGTGGCCGCGATACGGATGTTCTCGTCCGGCTCGGTGATCGTCGCCATGCGCCGCGCCTGATCCACGCAGGCCTCGATGCCCGCGAGCGCGAGATCGCTGGTGTGCGCGAAGCCGATCCGCTGCCCGTCGAGGACGCGCACCCCCAGCCCGCGCTCGCCGCGCGCGGTCACGACCTCGAGCGCGCCGTCCTTCGTCTCGACCGATCCCGAGAGCGCATC
>JBDUCG010000217.1:0-3739 GCA_040003565.1 Chloroflexota bacterium
TCGCCGCCCCTTGCGCAGCTCGCCCGGGAAGCCGTCGCTGCTAGGCCGGGCGCGACCGCCATCATCGCCGTCACCGACCTCACGCGCGCGTGCCCCGATGACGTCCTCGTGCCCCCGCTCCTCGACGAGCTGAACGCCGGCGGCATCCCCGACGAGCGGATCATCGTCATCGTCGCGGTCGGCCTTCATCGCGCGACGACCGATGCCGAGAAGCGGGAGAAGCTCGGTAGCGTCGTCGACCGCGTGCGCGTCGTCGACTCGGACGGCCGTGATCCGGCGCAGTGGGTCGACCTCGGACCGATCCCGCCGTACGGCGTGCCGGGATCGACGCAGAAGATCGTGAAGGACGCCGATCTGGTCGTTGCGACCGGGATCGTCGAGCCGCACCAGTACGCCGGCTATTCCGGCGGCCGCAAGACCGTCGCGATCGGCTGCTGCGGCGAGCCCGTCATCACTGCGACCCACGGCATGCGCTTCCTCGAGGACCCGGGCGTGCGCCTCGCGAAGATCGAGGGCAACCCGTTCCACCAGACCATCGCTGAGATCGCGCGCCGCGCGGGGCTGCGCTTCTGCCTCAACGTCGTCACCGATGACCGCGAGCGCGTCGTCGCCATCGCGGCCGGCGCTCCGGACGACGTCCTGCGCGATCTCGTGGATGTCGCCGCGCGCTTGTACACGCGACCGATCGCGAAGCAGTACGACATCGTGATCGCCGGCGTTGGCAAGCCCAAGGACTCCAATCTCTATCAGGCGTCGCGGGCGGCGACGTACCTCCGCTTCGCGCCGACCCCGGTCGTCCGCGAGGGCGGCGCGATCATCATCGCGGCGCAGCTCGAGGATGGCGCGGGCGACGGAGCGGGGGAGCAGCGTTTCCTTGCCGCGCTCGAGCGGGCCGAGTCGCCCGCGGCGGTGGTCGAAGAGGCGCGCCGGCATTTCGCCGGCGGCGAGCAGCGCGCGGTCATGCTCGCGCTGACACTGCAGCACTGCCTGGTCATCGTCGCCGCGTCCGAGGCGCCCGAGGTCGTGCGCCTCGCGAAGATGCGCGCATCCGTCGACGTCGAGGAGGCGCTCGACATCGCCTACGAGCACGTCGGCCGGCCAACGCGCGCGAGCGTGCTGCTCGTCCCGCACGCGCTCCACACGCTCCCCGTCGTGCAGCCGCCCGTCGTCGCGTGAGCCTCGCGTCCCGCGCGGAGCGGCGTCGCCGGCCGCTATCGGACGAGCAGATCGATCGACTTCGCGCAGCGGTCGATCCTCGCGCGACCGGTGCGAGCGCTCGGCCGCTGGTCGGCGGCATCGACACGGCCACGTATGCGCTGCGGCTGGAGCGCGATGGCCAGGCGCGCGAGGTCGTCGTTCGCGTCTACCGGGGCTGGGACGGTGCCGACGACGCGAGCACCGCGGCTCGGCGCATGTACGGCGTGCTGACCGCTGTCGCGGCCGTGTCCGCGGTGGTCCCGCGACCGCTCCTCGCCGATCCCGCGGGCGACCTCATCGGCGAGCCGCTTGTCGTGATGTCGTTCCTCCCCGGCGCGCCGCAGCCTTCGACGGGGCAGGACGACGGATGGACCGAGCAGCTCGCCGACGCGATGGCTCGAGTGCACGCGACACCGCTCAGCGGTCTGCCGGACGACTTCCCACGTCTCGGTAGCCCAGAGGAGCGGCTCGCACGGTGGCTGCGTCGCGCCGGGGATGTGCACGACCCGCTGTGGGACAAGATCGTGTCGACGCTCACGCCGATCGCGCCGCATGTCCGGCCGAATCCGCTGACCCTTATTCACGGCGACTTCTGGTTCGGCAACACGATCTGGGAAGACGGTCGACTCACCGGCATCATCGATTGGGACGCTGCGGCCATCGCCGACCCGGCGCGAGACGTGGCCGGCGCGCGTAACGACCTGGCGCTGCTCAGTGGAGCGCGCGCGGCCGACGTCTTCCTCGCGCGCTACGAATCCGTTCGAGGTCCATTGCGCGATCTTGCGTTCTCGGACCTCATGTCGTCGCTAGCGCCGACGCTCTGGCTTCACCACTGGGTCGAGGGCTATACCGCGCTCGGCCTCGACCTGCCTCTCGCCGTGGCGCGCGCACGACTCGAGGCGTGGGCCGAGGACGCGATCGGCCGACTTGGGCGCAACGTATGAGTTGGCATGTGACTCGCTAGAGTCCCGGCGTGGGCTGTTGCCTGATGGGCTGCTTCCGCCTCCTGTTCTTCCAGCTCTGGAAGGTGCTGCTTGCCGCGCTCGTTGCGCTCGTGTTCGCGCGTGTCGACTCCCACGTCGAGAGCCGCTATCCGGACAGCACCGCGGGCAAGGCGTGGCGCGCGTACCGCCGCCGCGGGAAGAAGAACACACCGGAGCCACCGAAGACCTAGCCTTCGGTCCCGTGCCGGTCGCGATCTTCGATATGGACGGCGTGCTCTACCGCGGCAGCAGCGTCATGCCGCACGCGAAAGAGACGCTCGACCGTCTGCGCCGTTCGGGTTGGCAGGTGTTCTTCGCGACGAACAACTCGACGGCGACGCGCGAGGAGTACGTCGCGCGCCTGAGCCGGCTCGGCCTCGGTGGTGACAGCGAGCACATCGTCACGAGCGCCTACGCGACCGCGCATTACCTCGAGCGTCTCGATCCGAAGCCGATGGACGTGTTCGTCGTGGGCGCGGACGGTCTGCGCGAGGAGATCCGCGCCACGGGGATCAAGGTGCGCGACGCGTCGTCGCTCCCGGGCGTCGAGCCGCCTCAGGCGGCCTCCGCCGACGGCGTCGACCCCGGTGCGATGCGACGGTACCTCACGAGCATCGACCTTCCGCCGCCGGCCGACACGGTCGTCGTCGGTCTCGACCTCCACATGACGTACGCGAAGATCGCCGAGGCGCAGCGCTGCATCCTTGCGGGTGCGCGCTTCATCGCCTCGAACCGCGATCGCGCGTATCCGGTCGAGGGGCGCCTCCTGCCCGGTGCGGGGACCATCGTCGCCGCCATCGAGGTCGCGACCGCGCAAACGGCGATCTGCATCGGCAAGCCCGAGCCCTTCCTTTTCGAGGAGGTGCTACAGCGCGCCGGGGACCGGCACGCGGTCGTCATCGGCGACGCGACCGATTACGACATGGTCGCCGCGCATCGCGTTGGCGCACGCGGCGTGCTCATCCTCACAGGCCTGACGGAGGAAAGTGCGGTTGAGCACGCGCGCGGGGAGGCGGTGCCCGATCGCGTGATCAGGTCGCTGGACGAGCTCTTCGCGCTGCCGGAGTTCGCGGGGACTTAGGCCGCGGTCACTCCCACGTGATGCCCCGACCGTGGAAGAACTCGCGCATGTTCTCGACCTGCTGATCGCGACCGCGATCGGTCCCGAGCGGCGTCGCCGCGAGGGCATCGATCGTCGACGCGACGAGCGATAGGGCGAGGAGCGCCGCGAACAGGATCGCTCCGAGCGAGCGGATAGGGGAGCGCGCCGCGGCGATCATTGTTCCCAGGTGACGCCGACGGGCTGGAGAATGTTCTCCCACGTCACTCCCTGCGGTTGCGGAAGTGGACCGAGATCCGCCCAGGCCGTCCAAGCCGTCTCGCGGCCGGCCTTGCTGTCCTTCGCGAATGCGCTCGTGGTGCTCGCGATCAGCGAGAGCGCGAGCATGGCTGCGAATGCGATCCCCTGCATCTTCTTCATGTCATCCCCCTTCTATAGCGACACGCGCACGGCCTCGACGGCCTGCTGGTAGACCTGCTGGTGCGGGCTCTCGGCGCCG
>JBDUCG010000218.1:0-3718 GCA_040003565.1 Chloroflexota bacterium
CGAGCGAGCGCGAGGCGACTCCGCTCGCCACCGGAAAGCACGGACACCGCCTTGGTCACGTCCTCGCCGCGGAACAGGAACCGCGCGAGGAGGTTGCGCGCCTCCTGATCGTCGCTGGTGCCCGCGGAGCGCATCGCCTCGAGGACGGTCTGATCGCCGGTAAGCTCGGCCTGCGCCTGCTCCAGGTACGCGACGCGCGCAGCGGGCGCGGCGCTCACGTAGCCATCGAGCGGACTGAGATCGCCGACCAGGGTGCGCACCAGCGTCGTCTTGCCGGCGCCGTTCGGACCGACGACCGCGACGCGCGCGTCGCGAGCGACACGGAGCGGACCGGTGCGCATGACCGGATCTCCGTACCCGACCGCGAGCGGCGTCGTCTCGAGGACGGTCTCGCTGCCGAGGTCCGCGGCCTCAAGGCCCCACGAGTGCTTGACGTGCTGCGTCGGCGCCTCGATGCGCTCGACGCGCGCGAGCTTCTTGCCGCGGCCCCGCGCCTCTTTCGAGCGCTGGCCCGCGCCATAGCGTCGTATGAATTCCTCGGTGCGCGCGATCTCCTCGGCCTGCCGCGCGTGCGCGCGCATCTGCGCGGTCTCGCGCTCGAGGCGCTGACGGGCGTAGTGCGAATACCCGCCGCGATACTCGACGACCGTCCGGTCCTCGATCGACAGCGTACGCGACGTGACGCGGTCGAGGAACCACCGGTCATGTGACGAGATGAGCGACGTCGCGTCTTGCTCGACGAGAAAGTTCTCGAGCCATTCGAGCGCAGCGACGTCGAGATGGTTCGTCGGCTCGTCGAGGAGCAGCACATCGGGATCGTCGAGCAGCAGACGCGCGAGGCCGAGGCGCGTTCGCTCGCCACCGGAGAGGGTCGCGACCTCGCGATCGAGGAGACCGCCAAGACCGAGGCCACCGAGAATGCGGCCGAGGGTCGCCTCGAAGTCGTACCCGCCCGCGTGCTCGAAGTGGTGCTGCGCGTCGGCGTAGCGCTCGAGCGCTTCGGGATCTCCGGTCGCGATCTCGCTTTCGAGGCTCTGCAGCTCGCGCTCGAGCTCGCGCAGATGCGCCGCCGCGCCGCGCGCGTGCTCGATCACCGTTCCGGTCGCATCCTCGAGCAGCTCCTGGCGCAGGAAGCCGACCCGCGTGCCGCGGGCGTACGCGACGCCGCCGGCATCGGCCGCGTCGAGACCGGCCGCGATCCGCAGCAGCGAGGTCTTCCCGGTCCCGTTGGGACCGACGAGGCCGATTCGATCGCCGTGCGCGATCCGGAAGGACACGTCCTTCAGCACCTCGCGCTGGCCGAACCACCGCGCGACCGCCTGGACCGAGAGAACGCTCACCGCACCATCCTGCGCCGCCCGGCACGCTTCGCGGGCGCCTTCTGGCACCGCGGGCAGTGGAAGGTCCCGCGGCCGCCGACGACGGTGCGCACAACGGCGCGGCCGCACCTTGGACAAGGCTCGCCGGCCCGGTCGTAGACCTGGAATTCGCGCTGCATGCGGCCCTGGCCGCCACGGGCGTCGACGTAGTCGCGCCGCGACGCGCCGCCGAGCCGGATGCCCTTGCGCAGCACGAAGCGGAGCGCCTCGCGCAGGCGGGCGACTTCATCGGGACGCAGCGACCCGGCGGTACGCAGCGGGTGGATGCGCGCGCGCCACAGCGCCTCGACGTCGTAGATGTTCCCAACTCCGGCGATGCCCCGCTGATCGAGCAGGAGCGGCTTGATGGCGGACCTCGCGCGCAGCTGCAGGAAATCACGGAGCCAGCGGGTCGTGAAGCGTGGGGTCAGCGGCTCGATCCCGAGGACGCGATGGAGCGGGGCGCCGGCACGCGCGCGCGGCCGCTCGCCGTTCTCGGTCAGATCTGTCGTGTCGACGATCGCCATACGCCCGAATTTCCGCGTGTCGGAGAAGCGAAGCATGGTGCCGTCCGCGAAACCGATGCTCGCGCGCACGAACGTGTCCTCCGGAGCGCCGGGCTCGCGGAACAGCAGTTTGCCCGTCATGCGCAGCGACACGATCAGGGCCTCGCCGCCGTCGAGCTCGAGCACGACGAACTTGCCGCGCCGCCCGACGGCGGTGATCTCGCGTCCGGCAAGCCGCGTCGCGAAGTGCGGCGCGGGGACCGGCTCAGTCACGCGATGCCAGAACGATTCAAAGAGGGCGATGCGCCGACCGATCACCATCTCGCGCAGCTGCCGCGCGATCGTCTCGACCTCGGGGAGCTCAGGCATGTGCGGGGGCGGGCTGCGGGATCCGCGTCATCTCGTCCCAGTTCGTGCCGACGCGGACGTCGACGACGAGCGGCACGTCGAGCGCGTAGGCCCCGGACATCTCCTCGCGGAGGATCTGCGCGGTCGCGTCGAGGAGGTCTTTGGGGAGCTCGACGACCAGCTCGTCGTGCACCTGCAGCATGACCCGCGCGGTTGATTCCGTCTCGGCTAAGCGGTCGTACACGCGGCGCATCGCGATCTTCATGATGTCCGCGGCGGTGCCTTGAATGGGCATGTTGATAGCCATGCGCTCGGCGGCGCCTCGGATCGAGTAATTCGAGCTCGTCATGTCCGCGATGTACCGCCTGCGGCCCAGCAGCGTCTCGACGTACCCCTGCTCCATGCAGAATGCCTTCGTCTCGATGACGTAGCGCTGCACCTGCGCGTAACGCTTGAAGTACGCCTCGATGAACCGCTGCGCCTCGTCGCGCGGCATCCCCATACGCGAGGCGAGACCAAAGTCGCTCATGCCATACACGATGCCGAAGTTGAGCATCTTCGCGACGTCGCGCTGCTCGCGGGTGACCTGGTCCTCGGGCACGTTGAAGCCGGCTGCGGCGGTCCGGCGGTGCAGGTCGACACCCTCTCGGAACGCCTCGGTGAGTGCGGGGTCGCCGGACATGTGCGCGAGCACGCGCAGCTCGATCTGCGAGTAATCGGCGGCAAGCAAGACGAGGTCGGCGCCTCCGGCGACGAACGCGCGGCGGATGCGACGGCCGAGCGGCGTGCGGATGGGGATGTTCTGCAGGTTGGGGTTCTTGCTCGAAAGGCGGCCGGTCGCCGCGACGGCCTGATCGAACGTGGTGTGCAGCCGGCGCGTGTCGGGGTCGACGAGCGGGCCGAGGCCCTCGGCGTACGTCGCGCGCAGCTTCTCGATCTCGCGGTACTCGAGGATCTTGTCGACCACCGGGTGCGCCCCGCGGAGCTCCTCGAGCACCGCCGCGTCCGTGGAAAAGCCCGTCGCCGTGCGCCGGCCGCGCGGCAGCTTGAGCTCCTCGAACAGGATCGAGCCCAGCTGCTTGGGGGAGTTGATCGGGAACTCGTGGCCGACGGCGTCGTATGCCTCGCGCTCGATGCGGGCGACCTCGCGGGCGAATTCCTGACCGAGCGACTGGAGGTACGGCAGGTCCACCGCGATGCCGGCCTCCTCCATCTCGACCAGGACGTCGACCAGCGGCAGCTCGATCTCAGCGAAGAGCTTGCGCATGCCGAGGCGGTCGAGGTCCACGTCGAACTGCTCGCCGAGCCGCGCGGCGGCGACGGCGCCGGCGCCTGCGCGTGCCTGCCGCTCCTCGGGAGTGGCGATGCGATGTGGATCTTTGCGGTCGGGCACGGGAAGGACCGGCACCTCGAGCTTCAGTCGCTCGGCCGAGAGATCCTCGAGCGTGTGGTAGCGGCGGCTCGCGTTCACGAGGTACGACGCGAGCATCGTGTCCATCGTCACGC
>JBDUCG010000219.1:0-3715 GCA_040003565.1 Chloroflexota bacterium
CGAGATGACCAGCCTAGATGGCGCGGCCGCTTACATGGTGATGACGACTTTGGCTCGAGCCTGGCCGGTTCCCACGTACCGCACCGCCTCGGCCGCCTCGCTGAACGGGTAGGTCCGATCGATGGCCGGGCACAGCTTGCCCGCTGCGATGAGCTCGGTCAGGAAGACGAGATCGTCGTGACTCGACTTGGCCATGAGGAAGACGACCCTCTGGCGCAGCAGCCGTGACCGGACGAGTGCCGCACCGATACGTCCGAAGAGCGCGAGTCCACCGCTCTTCGATGCGCCGGCCATCACGAGCGTGCCACCTGGCGCAAGGACGCGCCTTAGATCACTGAGCGGGCGGTGCGCCGCGACATCGAAGATCACGTCGTACCGCTCCGCGCTGCGTGTGAAGTCCTCTTTGTTGTAATCGATGAGGTCGTCCGGGCCGAGCCCGCGAACGAGATCGAGATTCCGCGTGCTCGTCACCGCGGTCACATGCGCTCCAAGCGCCTTCGCGATCTGGACGGCGAAGGTGCCGACGCCGCCGCCGGCGCCGCAGATCAGGACGCGCTGTCCAGCCTTCACGTGACCGACGTCACGCAGACCCTGCAGCGCCGTCTTTCCGGCCACGCCGAGGCACGCGGCCTGTTCGAACGATATGGTGGCCGGCTTGTGCGCCGGGCCCTGCTCTTTCGTGAGCGCGTACTCGGCGAACGCCGCGGGCGCGCTTCCGAAGACCTCGTCGCCCGGCACGAAGCGGGTGACGTTCGGGCCGACGGCCTCGATGACCCCGGCGTAGTCCACGCCGCGGACCGGGACGTCCTTCTGGCGCATCAAGGACGAGACCAAGCGGATCATCGTCCCGCCGTGCACGTTGTGCCAGTCGAGCGCGTTGACCGACGCGGCACGGACGCGCACCAACACGCTGCCCTCCGTGAGGGCGGGCTTTTCCATCTCCCGGATATGTAGGACGTCAGCTGAGCCGTAACCATCCTGAACGAGCGCTTTCATCGATCCCTCCGAACCTCAGCCGAACAGTGCACGGGAGATGTGGAGGAAGTGTGAAGGGCACGACACGGAAGCCCGGTGGTAGGCCTACGCACTTGCTGAGGCGACATCGAGATAGCGACGCGCGACTTCGCGCAGGCACTGCGTGTCGACGGGTTTCGTGACCACCTCATCGAACCCCGCGGCCCGGAAGGCCGCGATCTGAAAGGGCATGGCGGAGGCGGTCAAGGCGATCATCGGCGTCCGCACGCCCGCGGCATGCAGCTGCTGACAGATCGCGTCACCTTTGAGCCCGGGAAGCTCGATGTCCAGCAGGATCAGGTCGAACGGAGCCTGGAGCCCGGCTGCCAGGCCCTCGGGTCCGGTCGTCGCGAGGATGACGTCGTGCCCCTCGGGTTCGAGCACCGCACTGACGAATGCGCTGTTCATCCGATTGTCTTCAACGAGGAGTATTCGCATCGAGCCCTTTGTCGTTTTGAGCCGCGAGCTTATGCATCCAGCGGTCGAACCTGGCGGCATCGATCGGCTTCCGCAGATAGTCGTCGGCACCCAGATCGGCGTCCGCCTCTTCGTCCAGGGCCGTCACGACCACGGCCGGGATGCGCAGGTTCCGGTCGTGCAGCGTTTGAAGGATCACCTCGCCGCGGCCATCCGGGAGGCTGAGATCGAGCACGATGCCGACCGGCGCCTGTCGCTCGATGATCGCGAGCGCCTCGGCGATCGACCGAGCCACATCCGCGGAGACGCCATGCCGCTCGGCGAGAGCCACGACCAGATCGGCGTCACGTCGATTGTTCTCGACGATCAGCAGCCGTGCGCCAATGTCCGACCGGGCGATCGACGCCGGCAGTCGAACTGAGAACGTCGTGCCGACGCCGGCGGCACTCTCGAACCTGATGGTGCCCTCATGCAGCTCCACCAGGCTCTTGGTCAGCGCGAGACCCAGTCCTGTTCCAGGCTCTCCATCCGCGCTCTCATGGAACCTCTCGAATGTCCCAAAGACACGGCTGTGGCTCTCGAGAGGAATACCGACCCCGCTATCTTTGACCTCAAAGAGCAGTGCGTCGTCAACGGTCGATGCGGTAAGCCGCACGCTGCCAGCCACGGGTGTGAACTTGATCGCGTTCGACAGGAGATTGTCCAAGATCTGTCGAACGCGAG
Source organism: Chloroflexota bacterium (assembly GCA_040003565.1). Lineage (GTDB taxonomy): Bacteria > Chloroflexota > Limnocylindria > P2-11E > P2-11E > CF-39. The sequence continues at coordinate 2,155 of JBDUCG010000219.1, forward strand.
TGTGGTCCACCGTCACGATGGGCGGCGCGGCGATCGTTGTCGCTTCGAAATGCACGCCGCGAGCCTCAGCGGCCAAGCGCGACGTGGCGATCACCGGTTCCAGCAGGGTGTCCAGGGCGATCGGCTCGCGGCGCAACACCATCCGCCCCGCTTCGACCCTGGAGATGTCCAACACGTCGTTGACAAGCTTCAGCAGGTGCTTGCCAGCGTCGTGGACGTTATTGAGATATTCCTTGTGTCGTTCCCCAATGGTCATCTGTTCGAGCAGCAGCTCGGAGAAACCGAGGATCGCGTTAAGCGGTGTGCGCAGCTCGTGGCTCATGTTCGCGAGGAATGTGGACTTGGCCCGGTTGGCTTCCTCGACGACCCGCTGGCTCTGGTCCAGGGCTGCAGCCCGCTTCTGCTCCGCCAGGTCGACGCAGCTCACGATGATGCACGCCTCTCCGACGATCTCGGTGAGCTCGAAGAAGGCGAGCACCGACCGAAGCTCGCCCGAGTGCGTGCGCAGTGTCACTTCGGCGCGCGACTGACCCATCTCGTCGAGGGCCTTGAGCAGGGCGGCCAGCTCTGTGGGATCAGCGAAGAGTCCGACATCCAGGAGCGTCTTTCCGAGCAGGAATTCTTTCGAATGGCCGAGAAGTTCGATGAAGGCATCGTTCACGTCCACGAACGTGTTGTCCGCGCGACGGGCGATGAGACCCGGCACCGGGTTCGCGCGGAAGTACACCGACACACGCATCGCGAAGGCTTCCGCTTGCTCCCGTCGTGCTTGCACATCGGCCAGAAGCTGCCCGACATGGATTGCCGGCGTTACCTCGACGGCAAAGCGCGTCAGAAGCTGAAGATCGTGTTCGGTGAACGAGCGACGTTTGAACGCGACCGCCGCCAGAACGCCAACGACCTCGTCGCCGACCAGCATCGGCACGGCCATCGCGCTCCCTGACCCGGCCTTCGAGCCAGCGGTATTCAGGCGCGGCCCGGTCTCGTACTCCTCGACGATGAGCGGGGACCGACGTTTGAACACGAGACCCGCCAGCTCCTGGCCGGGACCTTGCTCGGAGTCGGCGACCGGGACCGGAGCTACTTCACCCGGACTCCCGATGGGTCGCAGCGTCAGCGTCGTGGCGTCCCACCAGTACACGACGAGAGCGTCGACGCCGAAGGCGTCGCGCACCTGCGCAGTGGTCAACGCCACGAGCCGCGACGCGTCCATGATGTGGTCTGCCGCGTATGCCACCGCATGCAGAGCGGCGATCGTCCGCTCATCGTGACGGCGAGCGGTGACGTCGCGCGCGATCTTGGAGATCCCGATCACGTTCCCGGCATCGTTCCGGATCGGCGACATGCTCAGCATGACTTCGATCAGCGCCCCATCCTTGCGCTTGCGCGTCGTGTCGGCGTTCTCGACGAACTCGCCCAGGGAGACACGACGAAGGAACTCGCGCTCCTCGGCCTCGTGGCCCAGCGCAGCGAGCGCCCACGTCGGCCGGCCGAGTGCCTCCTCCGCCGTATAGCCGAAGAGGCGCTGGGCCGCGTGATTCCAGTCGGTGATGATCCCGTC
>JBDUCG010000220.1:0-3713 GCA_040003565.1 Chloroflexota bacterium
ATCCGCAACTTCTGTGTGATCGCGCACGTCGATCACGGCAAGACGACGCTGTCCGACCGCCTCATCGAGCTCACCGGCACGGTCGCGCTGCGCCAGATGCGCGAGCAGCTGCTCGACTCGATGGAGCTCGAGCGCGAGCACGGCGTGACGATCAAAGCCCGCGCGGTGCGCATGGCCTGGACCGCGCGCGACGGCGAGATCTACGAGCTCAATCTCATCGACACGCCGGGGCACGTCGACTTCAACTACGAGGTGAGCCGGTCGCTCGCCGCGTGCGAAGGTGCCCTCCTGCTGGTCGACGCGTCGCAGGGCATCGAAGCGCAGACGCTCGCGAACGCGTACCTCGCGGTCGAGCAGGGCCTCGAGGTGATCCCGGTGATCAACAAGATCGATTTGCCGAGCATCGACCTCGACGTCGTCCGCGAGGACCTGCGCACGACGCTCGGCTTCAAGGACGACGAGATCCTCCTCGCGTCGGGAAAGACGGGCCAGGGAGTGGCGGACCTCCTGCACGCGATCGTGGAGCGCGTGCCCGCGCCGACCGGGGATCCGAACGCGCCCCTGCGCGCGCTCATCTTCGACTCGCACTACGACACCTACAAAGGTGTCGTCGCGCACGTGCGCGTGGTGGACGGTCTCCTCACCGCCGACGACCGCATCCTTCCGATGGCGACGCAGAAGGCGAGCGAGATGCTCGAGCTTGGCGTCTTCGCCCCCGAGCCACGTCCGGTGGTGCGCCTCGCGGCGGGCGAAGTGGGCTACGCCGCCACCGGGCTCAAGGCCGTCGCGGATTGCCGCGTCGGCGACACGCTCACGCTCGAGTCCCGCCCGGCTACGTCGCCCCTCCCGGGCTACCGCCCCGCCAAGCCGATGGTGTTCGCCGGCTTCTACCCGCAGAAGTCGGAGGACTATCCGTCCTTGCGTGACGCGCTCGAGAAGCTGCGCCTCAATGACGCGTCGCTGATCTACGAGCCCGAGACGTCGCAGGCGCTCGGCTTCGGTTTCCGCTGCGGCTTCCTCGGGCTCTTCCACCTCGAGATCATCCAGCAGCGCCTTGAGCGCGAGTACGACATGGACCTCATCGCGACCTCTCCGTCTGTCGAGTACCGCGTGATCACGCAGAAGGGTGCGGAGGTCGCGATCGACAATCCGGCGATGCTGCCCGACCCGGGCACGATCGCGGAGATCCGCGAGCCGTGGATGCTGACCACGATCATCGTGCCCACGAGCTACGTCGGGCCGATCATGGATCTGTCGCAGAACAAGCGCGGGACGATGCTCGACATGAGCTACGTGGACCCAACGCGCGCGATGCTCAAGTACGACATGCCGCTCTCCGAGGTGATCGTCGATTTCTACGACCAGCTCAAGAGCCGCTCCCAAGGCTATGCCTCGATGGACTACGAGTTCGCCGAGTATCGGGCCGCGGATCTGGTCCGCCTCGACATCCTCGTCGCCGGCACGCTGGTGGACGCTCTCTCGGTCATCGTCCACCGCGAGAAGGCGCAGCACGTCGGCAGACTCCTCGTCTCGAAGCTGCGCGGCCTCATCCCCAAGCAGATGTTCGACGTGCGCATCCAGGCTGCGATCGGCGGAAAGATCATCGCCAGCGAGAACGTCAGCGCGAAGCGCAAGGACGTCATCGCGAAGTGCTACGGCGGCGACATCACGCGCAAGAAGAAGCTGCTCGAGAAACAGAAGGAAGGCAAGAAGCGGATGAAGATGGTGGGAGCGGTCGAGATCCCACAGGAAGCCTTCCTCGCCGTGCTGCGCATCAAGGACGAGTCATGAAGCAGCCCAAGCTCCAGTTCGAGCATCCAACGCAGGCGAACGCGTCAACTTTCCTTCAGGCCTGCGCGACCGGCGAGGCTCCGACGATCTGGGCGAGCCTCTCGCGGGAAACACGAGGACTGCTCGAGGGGCTGTACGCCGGTCACGCCGGACTCGCTCTCCATCGCGCCGCCGGTGTCGGCGACACCGGTGGCGACGCGCGAGTCAGTGAAGTCGTCGCGCCGCTGCGCGAGTCGGTCCTCTCGGCGCTCGGCGGATCGGAGAAGATCGGCGGCTACGGCGTGTCGGGGGCGCGGCTCGTCGACCGGAATACCGCGTACGTGCTCCTGCTCCCGGACTTCGGGGACGAGCGCGTCGTTCGCGAAGATGAGTGGCAGCCCTCGCACGTGCTCGCCTTCGTGCACGAGTCGCGCGAGTGGGTGGTCGACCTCGCGCGGACGTCCGAGCTGTCGGCGGATGCGGGGCTGCCCGATCTACTCGGAGCGATACGTCGATGAACGGGATGTCGGCGCTGGTCGGGAGCGCGGCGATCGGCCTTTACGTACACATCCCGTTCTGCGCATCGCGATGCCCGTATTGCGATTTCGCGACCGCGCCGGCCCGATCGGCGCTTCGCGCGCGGTACATGGATGCACTCGAGGTCGAGATCAGGCGCGAGGGCGGGCGGTTGGGCCGGCCGCGCGTGTCGACGCTGTTCTTCGGCGGCGGGACCCCCAGCCTTCTCGAACCGCTCGAGATCGCCGCGCTTGGAGTCGCACTCCGCGACTCGTTCGATCTGCGTCCGGTAGAGGCGACCGTCGAGGCGAACCCCGCCACCCTCGACCGCGCGCGCCTGGAGGCATGGGCCGGCGCTGGGATCACGCGCCTATCCCTCGGCGCCCAGTCGCTGTCGACAGAGGGGTTACGTGCGCTCGGACGCACACACCAGCCCGAGGACATTGCGCCGGCGGTCGCGGCCGCGCGTTCAGTCGGATTCGACGTGAGCCTTGACCTGATCTTCGGCTGGCCGGGGCAGACGGCGTCCGCGTGGACCGACGACCTCGCGGCCGCCGTCGCGCTCGGGCCGGATCACCTCTCCTGCTACCCGCTCGAGCTGGTGCTCGAACCCGAAGAAGCCGTCGCCAACTGGCCAGGGGGCGGTTGGCGGACTGTCGAGCGCTGGCGGCGGCGCGCCGCCGCGGCCCAGCCGGACGACGGCGGGATCGCGGCGCTCTATGAGCTCGCCGAGGCCTTCCTGGCGCGCTCCGGCTACCGGCACTACGAGATCGCGAACTGGGCACGCCCCGGCAAGCGTTGCCGCCATAACCTCGGCTATTGGCGTAACGGCGACTGGCTCGGCCTCGGCGCCGGGGCGCACTCGCACCTCGCGGGCGTGCGTTCGCGCAACCCAGGCGTGCTTCCGGCGTATCTCGCGGCGATCGATCGCGACGATCCGCGGATCGTCGATGCCACCGCCGACGCCGCCGTCGATGGCGCGATGCTCGCGCTGCGGCTCGACGAGGGGTTGGATCTGGTCCGTTACGCGTCGCGTTTCGGCGACGGCGCGGCTCGACACGTCCGGGAGGCGCTGCGCTCGCTTGACGGCACGCGTCTTCTGCGGTGGTCCGGCGAGCGCGTGCGGCTCACCTCGCGAGGCCGCTTGCTCGCGAACGAGGTGTTCGTGCGTCTTCTGCCGGACGAAGTTAAGGTCTCAGCGTCGGTCTAGTACGACTGCGCGCTTGCGGCGAGATGCCGAACGCGATATGACACGTCAGACACCGCACTTCTCCCAGCGCGAAAGAAAATTGGGGAGGCCTCATGCAGGACGAGAACTCTGGAAACGATTGGTCATCGCAGAAGCAGCCGGGATCCATCTGGCCAGCACCGCAGCCCTCGGGCACACCGCCCACGCCACCGTCGTCGGTCGGTGGTGGCAAGAGCGG
>JBDUCG010000221.1:0-3710 GCA_040003565.1 Chloroflexota bacterium
TGCGCGAGCTCGAGGCCGCGGGTCTGGTGTCGCGGACCATCTACGCCGAGGTCCCGCCGCGCGTCGAATATGCGTTGACGGACCGCGGTCGCGAGCTGCGCCCAGCGATCAACGCGCTCAAGCGGTGGGGAACACGCCGGCCTCGACGGAGCTCGCGCCAGATACCGGCTCGCTAGTGCCCTCATGCTGGTTGTCGATTTCGCCATCCCCTTGTTCGACGTGTAGGTAGGGCACAAAACAGAAGGAGAGACGAACATGAGGTTCCTGCTTTACACCGTCGAAGGCGGCGTCCCAGCGGCACCGCCGACCCCCCAGATGATGGCCGAGCTCGGGCAGCTCACCGAGGAGACCAGGCGGGCCGGCATCCTCCTCGCGACCGGTGGACTCGACTCGAAGAGCACACGCGTGCGTAGCTCGGGTGGCAAGCTCACGCTCACAGATGGCCCGTTCACCGAGACGAAGGAGCTCACCGGCGGCTTCGCGCTCATCGAGGCAAAGTCACGCGAAGAGGCGATCGAGTGGGCGAAGCGCTTCCGGAAGATCGTCGGAGATGGCGACTCGATCATCCAAGAAGTGTTCGGCGGATAACCGCCACCGTGACGACCGCCGACACCCACCGCACGATCGATGCGGTGTGGAGGATCGAGGCCCCGAAGCTCATCGCAGGTCTCACGCGGATCGTCCGCGACGTCGGTCTCGCCGAAGACCTCGCGCAGGACGCCCTCGTTGCGGCACTCGAACAATGGCCGGAGTCAGGCGTGCCGGATAGACCGGGCGCCTGGCTCATGGCCACGGCGAAGCACCGCGCGATCGATCGCCTGCGTCGCGACAAACGACTGGACCGCAAGCATGAGGAGCTCGGCCGAGAGCTCGAAGCGGAGCAGGAGTTAGCGATGGCGGAGCTGAGCATGCCGACCGATAACGACGACGTGGGCGACGACCTCCTGCGCCTGATGTTCATCTCGTGTCATCCGGTCCTGGCCACGACTGCGCGCGTCGCGCTCACGCTCCGTCTGCTCGGAAGCCTTACGACCGAGGAGATCGCGCGCGCATACCTCGTGCCGTCGGCGACGATCGCGCAGCGCGTGGTGCGAGCGAAACGCACCCTCTCCGAGGCGCACGTGCCGTTCGAGATTCCCTCCAGCGCCGAGCTCGGCGCGCGTCTTTCATCAGTACTGCAGGTCGTGTATCTGATCTTCAACGAGGGGTACGCGGCGACGGCCGGTGACGACGTGCTGAGCGCCGGGTTGTGCGAGGACGCGCTGCGTCTTGGGCGGATCCTGGCCGGGCTCGCGCCGAAGGAGCCCGAGGTGCACGGTCTCGTCGCGCTGATGGAGATCCAGGCGTCCAGATTGCGGGCGCGCGTCGGGCCATCGGGGGAGATCGTCCTCTTGCTCGACCAGGACCGCGGTCGTTGGGATCCGCTTCTCATCCATCGCGGCCTCGCAGCACTCGATCGAGCCGAGCAGCTCGGCGGCGCCATGGGTCCGTACGCCTTGCAAGCGGCGATCGCGGCGTGTCATGCCCGAGCACGCAGCGGCTCGGAGACCGACTGGGCGCGCATCGCCGCGCTGTACGACGCGCTGGCTCAGCTTGCGCCGTCGGCGATCGTCGAGCTCAACCGCGCGGTCGCGGTCGCGATGGCTTTCGGTCCGGCGGCCGGGCTCGAGATCGTGGATACGCTCACGTCGGAGCCGTCGCTCCGGACGTATCACCTGCTGCCGAGCGTTCGCGGCGACCTGCTCATGAAGCTCGGCCGCTCCGACGAGGCACGCGTGGAGTTCGAGCGCGCGGCGGCTCTCACGCAGAACGCGCGTGAGCGCGACCTGCTGAGGGCGCGCGCGGCGGCAAGCGCGGGTGGGGCGACTCGGTCCTAGACACGGCAGGCGCGAGAATGTGTGTCGAGATGGGGAAGACCGCGACACGTCTCGAAGCCGGCCGGGATGCCATGGCGCGGCATGCCTGGGAGGAGGCGCTTGCGCTCCTCAAGGAAGCCGACGCGGCGAAGGAGCTCGATGCGGATGGTCTCGAGATGCTGGCCGACGCTGCGTGGTGGATGGCCCAACCCACCGATGCGCTCGCGGCGCGTGAGCGCGCCTACGCCGCGTTCGTGGCGGCGGGCGATACGAAGAGTGCGACACGGGTCGCGATCAGGCTTACCCAGGACAACGCCAACAAGATGGCGTTCGCCGCCGCGCAGGCGTGGTACGCACGCGCGCAAAAGCTTGTCGAGGGTCACGAGGATTCCGCCGAATTCGGGTTCGTGCTGTTCATCGGCTTCCTGATGGGTCCGGCGACGCCGGAACTGAGCGAGACGCTCGCGCTCGGCAAACGGATCGCGGAGCTTGGCCGGCGGCACAACGATCGAGACCTTCAAGCGATGGCGTCGATCACGCAGGGCACCGCGCTGATCGCCCACGGCGATATCGCGGCCGGCTTCGCGCACCTCGACGAGGCGACCGTTGCCGCGGTCGCTGGCGAGCTCAACATCTGGTCCACCGGGTGGATCTACTGCACCACCATCGGCACATGCCGCGAGCTCGCCGACTACCGGCGTGCAAGCGAATGGACCGAGGCCACGACGCGGTGGTGTGAACAGCAGTCCATCACCGGCTTCCCGGGCATCTGCCGTGTGTATCGGGCGGAGATCGTCGCTTTACGTGGCGCCTGGGCCCAGGCCGAGCAAGAGGCGCGACGAGCGTGCGAGGAGCTCGAGCGCTATCAGCTCGGCATGGCCGCAGCGCTTGCCTTCTATGACATCGGCGAGATCCGCCTGCGCATCGGCGATGTTCCGGCCGCGAAGGAAGCCTTCCGCCGCGCGCACGAGATGGGCATGGTCCCGGAGCCGGGGATGTCGCTGGTTCGCTTGGCCGAAGGGGACGCAAAGACCGCGGGCTCGTCGCTGCATCGCGCCCTCGCGAATGAGACCGAGCGTTTCGTCCGCGCCCGACTGCTGCCAGCGGAGATCGAGGTGGCGCTCATCCTCGGCGACGGCGAGCGTGCGCGGACGGCGTCGACCGAGCTGGACGCGATCGCGAAGCGCTTCGGTACTCCGGCGATGGATGCGATCGCGAGCGCCGCGCGCGCCGCCGTGCAGGTCGCGGACGGCGACGCTGTGGCCGCCGAGGCCACGGCGAGTTCGGCGCTGCGGCTGTGGCTCGAGCTCGGCGTCCCGTATGAGGCTGCACGAACGCGCGTCGTGCTCGCGTCCGCGTATCGCGGGCAGGGAGACGAGGCTGCCGCCACGCTCGAGCTCGAGGCCGCCGCGTCCACGTTCGACCGCCTCGGCGCACGGCGCGACCTGCGACGCGCCACCGAGCTGCTCGGGACCGACGCGCCGGCGCCCGCCGGCGACGACGCGACCGACACCGTCGAGCGCACCTTCCTCTTCACCGACATCGTTCTCTCGACCAAGCTTGCCGCGGCGATCGGTGACAACGCGTGGAAAGACCTCATTCGCTGGCATGACCAGACCCTTCGCGCGCTCATCGCCGAGCATCGCGGGGAGGAGATCCGCCACACGGGCGATGGATTCTTCGTCGCGTTCGCCAGCGCGTCGGACGCGATCGCCTGCGCCGTCGCGATCCAGCGTCGGCTGGACGAGCAGCGGAAGAAGCAGGGGTTCGCGCTCCAGGTCCGGATCGGAATGCACACTGCGGTGGCACATCGCAGAGGGCTCGACTACGCCGGCTTCGGCATCCATGAGGCCG
>JBDUCG010000222.1:0-3692 GCA_040003565.1 Chloroflexota bacterium
GCGTTGAGCGTGAGGCCCGTTGCGCCGGTGGCCCAGCCCTGCGCGCCGTACTGGCTCATGCCGAGCCCGTGGCCGAAGCCGCTGCCGTAGAAGACGACGCCGGAGACGACGCTGAACGCCTCGCGCTTCATCGCCACGCCGGTGCTGCTGAACCACGCGACGCCCTCGAGCACCATGTCCCACGAGATCACGTAATCGCCGACGCCCTGCGGAACGGCGACGGTGATCGGGATCGTGACCTGCGAGAACGGCGGCACGTCGTTCGGCAAGGTGCCGCGCGCGCCGTCCCACACGACCATGTCGCCGCTCGCGGTCGTGATGTGATAGCTGAGGCTCACCTTGTTGGCGCCGCTCGCGGACCACGCGCGCGGTCCGTAGTTGAGGACCGTCGTCGCGAGGCTGAGCTGCGCGCCGATCGTGACCTGCGCCGGTGTCGTCGTGCCCGCGTAGCCCGCGCTGAATCCGCTGGTGACGCTGAGCGGAACGCGCGCCGGCGGCGAGCCCGCTCCCTCGAACCAGCCGATGCCCTCGCGCACGAGATCGACGACGAGCGTGTAGCTGCCCGACGCGCCCGGCACCGTGAAGGTCATGCTGAGGTCCTTCTTCGCGCCCGGGAGCACATCAGCGCCGAGCGGCGTGCGCGCGCCGTCCCACACGACGGCGCGGCCCGCCGCGTCGAGGATGTGGTACGAGAGGTTGATCGGGTTGGCGCCCGCGAAGGTCCAGGGAATGTTCCCGGTGTTCGTGAGCGAGACGGCGATCGTCTTCGTCTCGGCCCAGTACGCGGACATCGGGCTCACCGCACCGAACGTCGCGGCGTAGTGGAGCGCCGCGACGACGGCGGGCACGCGGTACGGCGCGGAGCCGAACGACTCGAACCAGCCGACACCTTCGCGCACGGGATCGATCGTCAGCGTGTACGTGCCGGGAGTGGACGGCGTGCCGACCTTGAGCGTGACGTTGGCGGACGCGCCGGGCTCGACGTTCGCCGCGAGCGGCGTGCGCGTGCCGTCCCAGATGACGGTCTTCCCCGCCGCATCGGTCCAGTGATAGGAGACGTCGACGAGATTCGGGCCCGTCGCGTTCCACGCCGCGGCGCCGGTGTTCTTCAGGGCGACCGGCACGTCATACGTGCCGCCCGCGATGAACGACGGCAGCGTCGGCGGCGTGACCGACGCGACGAAGCCGGCGAGCGCGGTGATCGGCAGCGGGTTGCTCGGCGCGAACCACGCGACGCCCTCCTTCACCAGCGCGAAGCGCAGGAGATATGCGCCCGGGGCCGGTGGCGCGGTGACGACCGCGGTGACCGTGGCCGACGCGGTCGGCGCGACCGGCGTCTCGAGCTTGGTCCGCGGGCCGTCCCACAGGACCGTGTTGCCGCCGGCGTCGTACCAGTGAAGGCTGAGGTTGACCGGGTTCGCGCCCGCGGTGTTCCAGATCTGGTTACCGGTGTTCGTGAGCGCGACCGCGATGGATGCGTTCGCGCCGGCCGGGATCGTGGTCGGCGGCGTGGCCACCGCGTACGTCGCGCTGGTCGTCGCGGACGCGACCTGCACGACGAACGTCGCGCTCTGCGGGAACCATGCGACGCCCTCCTTCACGAGCGCGAAGTTGAGGCGGTAGGCGCCCGGTGTCGGGGGCGACGCAACGGTGGCGGTGATGGTGTGCGTCGCGCCGACGACGACGTCGCTCGTGAGCTTCGTGCGCGGCCCGTCCCACATGACCGAGGCGCCCGCGGCGTCGTACCAGTGGTAGCTCAGGTTCACCGGGTTGGCGCCGATGATGGTCCAGCTCTCGTTACCGACGTTCTGGAGCGTGATCGAAACCGGCACGGAGCCGCCCTGGACGAGCGCGGTCGGGGGCGTCGGAACGGTGTACGTCGCGGAGAGGACCGGGAGCGGAGCCGCGTGGACCGGGATCGCGAGGAGGACGCAGACGAGCAGGGTCGCGGGCACGGTGAGACGCGCTAGGTGCACGTAAGTGGCAACGACCTCACGACAGGAACGTTACCTGCCGGCCGCTTGGTTGCCTAGCGCCGAGCGGCGGTCCGCGTCGGGCGCTTCGATCGCGGCGCGCCGCGCTCGATGCGCGCGATGCCGGCCTCGAGGACGCCCTTCATGAAGGTCTGATAAGGGATCCCGGCGCGCGCAGCCTCTCTTTTGACGCGACCAAGGAGGTCACGGGAGACGCGAAGGGAGATCGCCACGCTGCTCTGGCGACTGCGGAGAAGCTTCGCGACCTGATCGTCGAGCTCCTCATCGGATATGTCATCAAACGGGTCCGTCCACACGAACTCTCGATTCATTGGTAGTACTCCCTTGCCGCCCGGCGCCCGGAGCGCCGCGCATGGACTGGGAACCGGCCATCCGGGTGATCGACCCACACGACGAGGAGTAGACGGCCCGCATCGCTGCTGCCGATCACGGTGTGGTAGTCGACTCCGTTCCGGTTCTTCACGACCTCCAGCCGTCGCGGATCGTTCAGCACCTCGTCGATCTCGGAGCGAGCGTTCGCGCGCTCCGGGCGGCCACGTTCGATATGCCGGATGTTCGAGGCGTTCCACACCGGCGGGCGCTGATCCACGTCCACTAATCACTATATACGGCACGAGCTTGCGGGTATATACGTCGACGCGACCGAGCCGGCGTGATCTAGGGGCTGACGCCCAGCATGCGACCGAGCTGCTGCTTGATGACCGCGAGCAGCGTCTCGTCCGTCCAACCGCGACCGCCGCCGTCGCGGTCGATGTAGATCGTCCGGCCGGCGTAGATCGACTGCTCGAGGCCCGGCAGATCCGCGATGGCGATGCGGATGTTGCCCAGCGCCGAGAGCAAGACGCCGTACTGCGCCGAGATCTGGCTCTTCGCGATCGCGAACTGGGTTGCGATCTGCGTTTCCGTGGCGTTCGGGGAGGTCGTGCCAGTCCCGCTGACGCTCACGGTGTTCGCCGCGACGTTGAAGCCGGGATCGTTCGTGCGCACGTGCACGTTGTCGAACGACCCGGTGCCGCCCTTGCTGATGAGGCCGAGCGATCCATCGACGACCGGCGCGTTGTACGCGAACGTCGTGATGTACGCGCCGTTCAGCGTGACGGCGACCGACGACGCCTTGAGCGAGAGCGACAGCGTGTAGTCGGTGCTCGCCGAGAGCGTGCGCGTGATGGTCTGATCGACGACGAAGCCGCGCGTCGGATCCTGGTGACCGAGCAGCACCTTCTGGCCGGCGATGTCGAGCACGACGTACTTGTAGTCGTTGGCGGCGTACTGATCGAAGACGAGCCCGGCCGTCGCCGCGGTCTTCACCTGTGCCGTGTACTCGACGTACGACTCGGGCTGGATCTGTGCGCCGAGATCGATGCCCTTCGTCGCGACCGTGCTGCCCGTCGCCGGCGTGCCGGTGTACCGGCCGTCGCTCGTGCTCGGCGCCCACGTGCCGGTCGTCGTGCCGGTGAACAGGTTCGCGACGCCGTCGTTGAAGTCCTCGGTCGTGTCGAGCGTGATCTGTGGCGGCACGACCTGGATCTTGATGTTGTCGAGCGTGCCGCGCGACTGGTCCGAGCCGAAGCCCAGCAGGCCCTTGTTCAGACCCTGGTTCTCGCCCTCCACCACACGCGGGCCGTAGAGGAACGAGAACGACTTGCTGCCGGCGTTCACGATGACGTTCGTGCCGTTCACCTGGATGAGCAGGTTGTA
>JBDUCG010000223.1:0-3689 GCA_040003565.1 Chloroflexota bacterium
TTCCAGGGCGGCAACAACGCCGGTCACACCGTCGTCAACCAGCACGGCACGTTCAAGCTGCATCTCGTGCCGTCGGGCATCTTCAATCCGAACGCGCTCTGCATCGTCGGACCGGGCACGGTGGTGAACCTCCAGGTCCTCTGCGAGGAGCTCGCGAATCTCGAGCGCAGTGGGATCGGCACCGATAACCTCCGCGTCGCCGACCGCGCGCATCTCCTCATGCCGTGGCACGTGGCCATCGACCGCCTCGACGAGCGCGAGCGCGGCAGGCAGAAGCTCGGTACGACCGGTCAGGGCGTGGGTCCCGCGTACGCCGACAAAGTGTCGCGTCACGGGATACAGGTCTACGAAGTGCGGGACGAGGCGCGCTTCCGGAGGCGCGTCGCGCACGAGCTCGAGCGCCAGAAGAAGGTGCTCGAGCGCTACGGCGACGCGCCACTCGATGCGAAAGCCGTCGCGGACGAGGTGCTCGCGGCCGCGGCGACGCTGGGCGATCGGATCGTCGACACGCTGCCGATCGTGGAGCGCGCGCTGCAGACCGACGCGCGCATCCTGCTCGAGGGGCAGCTCGGCGCGATGCGCGATCTCGACTGGGGCATTTATCCGTACGTGACGTCATCGAACCCGCTCGCCGGCGGTGCGTCGGTCGGTGCGGGCATCCCGCCGCGCTTCATCACGAAGGTGATCGGTGTCGTGAAGGCGTACTCCACCGCGGTCGGCGAGGGCCCGTTTCCGACCGAGATGGCGGGGGGCGAGGGCGACGCGCTGCGCGAGCGCGCGAACGAATACGGCGCGACCACCGGCCGCCCGCGCCGCGTGGGCTGGTTCGACGCGGTCGCGGCCCGCCACGCGCACCGTCTCAACGCGTTCACCGAGCTCGCCGTCACCAAGCTCGATGTCCTCGGCGCGTACGGCGAGATCCCCTTCTGCGTCGGTTATGACGTCGACGGCGCGCTGACCACGGACATGCCGCCGACGGCGGTGCTCGAGCGCGTGGTCCCTCGCTACGAGAAGCTCGCCGGCTGGTGCGATCCACTCACCGGTATTGCCGACCGCGCGCATCTTCCCGAAGCGGCGAAGGCGTACCTCTCGCGTATCGAAGCGACCGTTGGCGCGCCGGTCGGAATGGTCGGCATCGGACCCGAGCGGAGCGCAACGCTGCTCTAGACTCCGCCCCGATGTCGAACAACCCGATGACCAATCTCCTGGACGTCGCCTTCCCGCACCGTACGAAGCGCAGCTTCGGCGCGGCGTCGTTCGCCTTGATCTTCCTGATCCTGCTGGGCGAGATCGAGCTGCTCGTGTTCATCGCGCTCGCGATCGTCGCGCATCGCCTCGACCTGTTCACGGACCTGCAGCCCGTGATCCTCCCCGGCGCGTGTCTGGTCGCTCTTTCCGCCGCCGGCGTCTTCTGGTGGCGCGCTCGTTCGTGGACGAAGCAGCGCATCGAGATGCTCAACCTGTGGGCCCAGGGCGGCACCGCATACGGCGAGCGTCTCGCGAAGTCCCGACAACAGCGCTAGCCACTACACTCCCTCTCACGTGAGCCGCGAGGGGGAGCGCTTCACCAAGGAAGGTCTCACGTTCGACGACGTCCTCCTCATCCCGGCCCGTAGCGACGTCCTCCCCACCCAGGTCTCCACCAATGCGCAGCTCACGAAGGACATCACGCTCGGGATCCCGATCATCTCCGCTGCCATGGACACCGTCACGGAGTCGCGCATGGCCATCGCGCTCGCGCGGCTCGGCGGCCTCGGGGTCATCCACCGCAATCTCCCCATCGCCGATCAGGTCCGCGAGGTCCAGCTCGCGAAGGACGCGGGCGTGCTCATCGCGGCGGCCGTCGGTGTTTCCGGCGACGCGGACGAACGCGCCGCCGCGCTCGTCGCCGCGGGGGCGGACGTCATCGTCATCGATGTCGCGCACGGCCACTCGGCGGGCGTCATCCGCATGGTCGAGAAGGTCAAGGCCCGACATCGCGTGCAGGTGATCGCCGGCAACGTCGTCACCGCCGAAGGCACCGAGGAGCTCATCGCCGCGGGGGCCGACAGCGTGAAGATCGGCGTGGGACCGGGCGCGATCTGCACCACACGCGTCGTGACCGGCGCGGGGATGCCGCAGATCACGGCCATCTACGACTGCGCCGAATGTGCCGACAAGCACGGCATCCCGATCATCGCCGACGGTGGGATCCAGCACTCGGGTGACATCGCGAAGGCGATCGGCGCCGGCGCGTCGACCGTGATGCTCGGCGGGCTCCTGGCCGGCGTCGACGAATCGCCGGGCGACGTGAGCGAAACACCGGAGGGGCGCTTCAAGTCGTACCGCGGCATGGGCTCGCTTGGGGCGATGCAGGCGCGCGCCGGGCAGAAGACCGGCGCATCGCGCGACCGCTATGGGCAACAGGACGTCGGCGAGTTCTCGAAGCTCGTTCCGGAGGGCGTCGAGGCGCACGTCAAATGCGTCGGGCCGCTCGAGCCCTTCATGCACCAGCTCGTCGGTGGCCTGCGCGCGGGCATGAAGTACGTCGGCGCCGCGACGATCGAGGACCTTCGCACCAAGGCGACGTTCGTGCGCATCTCGGGCGCGGGTCTACGCGAATCGCACCCGCACGACGTGCGCATCACGACCGAAGCACCGAATTATCGGATCAAGGCCTGAGCATCCCGGCCTTCGCGTCCGAGCGGGATCTCGCGAAACGCGCTCTCGACACCGCGCGAACGCGTGGCGCCAGCTACGCCGACGTCCGCTTCGTCCGCCGCGACGAGGAGAACGCGCTGGTGAAGAACGGGCGCCTCGATGCCGTCGATCGGAGCGACTCGTTCGGCTTCGGCGTGCGCGCGATCGCCGACGGCGCCTGGGGCTTCGCCGCTTCGCAGATCGTGACGGCTCAGGAGGCCGACCGCGTCGCGGCGCTCGCCGTCGAGATCGCGAAGGCGTCGGCCATCACCAAGAAGCACGATGCGAGCCTCGCGCCGCTCGAAGCGGTCCGCGGGACGTATGAGACGCCGATGGACAGCGATCCGTTCGCGATGTCGTTCGACGACCGCATCAAGCTGCTGATGAGCGCCGAGGCGCAGATGCGCGAGCGGAAGGGCCTACGAACGACACGCGCGACGTACGCGGTGTGGCGCGAGGACAAGCTGTTCCTCTCGAGCGAAGGCGCGGACATCGCGCAGCGCATCACCGAGGTCGGCGGCGGTATCGCGGCGGAGGCCGTGGGGAACGGCGAGCTGCAGATCCGTTCGTACCCGGATGGCCTCCGCTATCAGAACGCGGGTGGGTGGGAGGTCCTGACCCGCTGGGATCTCGTCGGGAACGCCGAGCGCGTCGCGGAGGAGGCCGTCGCGCTGCTGTCCGCGAAGCCGTGCCCGCAGGACACGACGACCAGCGTCATCCTCAGCGGCAATCAGCTCTCGCTGCAGTGCCATGAGAGCTGCGGCCATCCGATCGAGCTCGACCGCGCCCTCGGCAGCGAGGCCGCGTTCGCGGGCACATCGTTCCTCACTCCGGACAAGCTCGGCACGTTCAAGTACGGCAGCCCCGAGGTGAACATCCGCATCGATGCGACTTCGCCGGGCGGACTCGGCACGTTCGGCTTCGACGACGAGGGCGTGCCGGCCAGCGAAGGCTGGGCGGTGAAGGACGGGATCTTCGTCGGGTACCTCATGAGCCGCGAGACCGCCGCG
>JBDUCG010000224.1:0-3666 GCA_040003565.1 Chloroflexota bacterium
GCACCAAGGACTACGACGGCGTTCTCGGTAAGTGGTCGTTCGACGCGGGCGGCGACACCACGCTGACGCAGTTCTCGGGCTCGAGCGCCAAGAGCGGCGCCTGGGCATTCGTCAAGGAGCTCGCGGCCAAGTAGGAGCCCAACACCTGCCGTAGTGCAGAATCGGGGCGGGAAGCCGGAGCGATCCGGTCTCCCGCCCCGTTTCGTTGAGGGAGGCGCGAGATAGACCTCTTCCTGGCCGCTGTGATGATCGGCATCACCAACGGCGCGTTCATCGCGCTGATCGCGCTCGGCTACACCCTGGTCTACGGGATCATCGAGCTGATCAACTTCGCGCACGGCGATCTCTTCATGCTCGGCACGTTCGTCTGCCTCAGCACGCTGACACTTCTCGGCTTCAGCACCGAGGTCGGAACGACCGGAACGCCGTGGTTCGCGCTCCTGCTGGCGATGCTCGCCGCGATGATCTTCTGCGGCCTGCTCAACGTCTTGGCAGAGCGGATCGCCTATCGCCCACTGCGGCGCGCGCCGCGCCTCGCGCCGCTCATCTCCGCTATCGGCGTCTCGTTCATCTTCGTGAACATCGGCCTGTTCTGGCAGGGCCCGACCCCCCGTCGCTTCCCCGATCTCCTCCCGCAGTACGACTTCGTGAGCCAGCTGCTCGGCTACACGTCGCTGATCCGCTTCACCTTCAAAGACCTCTTCGTCCTCGCGCTCGCGATCCCGCTCATGCTCGGTCTTGCCTGGGTCATCCGCAGTACGCGCATGGGCAAAGCGATGCGCGCCGTGGCCCAGGACAGTGAGATGGCGCAGCAGATGGGCATCGACGTGAACCGCGTCATCGCGTTCACGTTCCTGCTTGGCGGCGTCCTCGCCGGCGCGGCCTCCCTGATGTACGGCCTCTACAACAACAACACCGTCTTCACGCTGGGCTTCACCGCCGGACTCAAGGCCTTCACGGCCGCGGTCCTCGGCGGGATCGGCAACGTGAACGGCGCGGCGCTCGGCGGGTTCGTGCTGGGACTGTTGTCGGCGCTCACGGTCACCTATGCCGGCGGCCAGTGGGAGAACGTCGGCGTGTTCTCGCTCCTCGTGATCATCCTGGTGTTCAGGCCCACCGGCCTCCTCGGCCAGGAGACCGGCGAGAAGGCATGAAAGCCCCGCCCCCGCCGACCAAGCCCCGGCCCGGCGCCCGCTCGACCCTCGGCTGGTGGTACACGGCCACCGGCAAGGCGCGCGAGCGAAAGATGCTGGGAACGGTCATCGGCATCGGGGCCGCGCTCCTGTTCCCGATCGTCAACAACCTGCTCGGCCTCGGCTGGGAGGCGAAGTCCATCCCGATCACCCTCTTCATCGTCCTCGCGCTCGGCCTGAACGTCGTGGTCGGCTTCGCCGGCCTGCTCGACCTCGGGTACGCGGCGTTCTTCGCGATCGGCGCCTACACGATGGCGTTCCTCACCTCGACGGTCAGCCCCATCGGATTCGTCCGCGAAGGCAACCACGTGAACTTCTTCCTGGCGATGTTCATCAGCGCGGGCGTCGCCGCCCTATTCGGCGTCCTCCTCGGTGCCCCCACGCTGCGTCTCCGCGGCGACTATCTCGCGATCGTGACGCTCGGCTTCGGCGAGATCGTCCCGCTGGTCATCAAGAACACGCCGGAGATCACCAAGGGCACGCAGGGCATGAACCCGATCGGCTATCCGGAGATCCCCGGCCTGCAGTTCGCGGTGGACCCGATCCCCTGGTACTACCTCATCGTCGCGGTACTCATGCTGTCGGTGCTCATCACCGCGCGCCTGCGGACATCGCGCGTCGGCCGCGCCTGGGCCGCGATGCGCGAGGACGAGGTGGCCGCCGCATCGATGGGCGTGAACCTCGTCACGACCAAGCTGTTCGCGTTCGCGCTGGGTGCGAGCTTCTCGGGATTCGCGGGCTCCATCTGGGCCAGCTACCTGCAGGTCATCGCACCGGAGCAGTTCGACTTCTCGGTCTCGATCTTCGTGCTGTGCATGATCATCCTCGGCGGCCTCGGGAACATCGGAGGCGTGATCGCCGGCGGGCTGCTGCTCGGCGCCGTCGACCGGATCCTCTTCGACTGGATCTCGAACCTCGTGCACGGGATCGGAGCCGCGATCGGCAACGCGGACATGCAGATCACGGACGTGAGCCGTTCGCGCCAACTCATCTTCGGCATCGCGCTCGTGGCGATGATGCTGCTTCGGCCAGAGGGCCTGTTCCCGAGCGCCCGCGTCCGTGCTGAGCTGCATGCGGCGGAGGAGGACGAGGTCGCGGTCGAGCAGGAGCGCGCCACTCTCGTGGACATCGAACGATGAGCGGGAACGTTCTCGAGGCCCGCGCGGTCACCAAGCAGTTCGGCGGGCTCGTCGCCGTCGCGAGCATCGACTTCGTCATTCCCGAGGGCTCGATCGTGAGCCTCATCGGCCCGAACGGCGCCGGCAAGACGACGTTCTTCAACGTCATCGCCGGCCTCTACCGGCCGACCAGCGGCACGATCACCTTCGGCGGCCAGAACATCTCCGGCCAGCCGCCGCACCGCATCACCAAGCTCGGGATCGCGCGCACCTTCCAGAACATCAGGCTCTTCCACAACATGACCGCGCTCGAGAACGTCATGGTCGGTCGCCATTCGCGGATGCAGGCGACGCCCTTCGAGGCGATCCTCCGGCTGCCGCGCGAGCGGCGCGAGGAGCGGCAGACGCGCGAGACCTGCCTCGAGCTCCTGAAGTACGTCGGCCTCGAGGGGCGCGGGGCCGTGACCGCGAAGAATCTCCCCTACGGCGACCAGCGCCGTCTCGAGATGGCACGCGCGCTCGCCACCGAGCCAAAGCTGCTGCTGCTGGACGAGCCGACCGCCGGCATGGACCCGAACGAGACCGGACGCATGACCCACTTCATCCGCCGGCTGCGTGACGAGCGCAAGATCACGATCCTGCTCATCGAGCACGACATGAAGGTCGTCATGGGCATCTCGGACCGCGTGACCGTGCTCGACCACGGGACGAAGATCGCCGAGGGCGCGCCCGAGGCGGTGCAGCACGACCCGCGCGTCATCGAGGCATATCTGGGCAAAGCCAAGGTCGCCTGATGCCGCTCCTCGAGGTCCAGGGGGTCCACACCTACTACGGCAACATCCAGGCGCTGAAGGGCATCTCGCTCACGGTCGAGAAGGGCGAGATCGTCACGCTCATCGGCAGCAACGGCGCGGGGAAGACGACGACGCTGCGGACCATCGCCGGCGTCCTTCGTCCGCGCAAGGGCACGGTCCGCATGGGTGACCGCGATCTCACCAAGGTCCCCGCGAACGAGATCGTCCGGCTCGGCCTCGCGCACTCGCCGGAGGGACGGCGGATCTTCTCGCGCATGTCGGTGAAAGAGAACCTCGAGATGGGCGCGTACGCGCGCAACGATCCGGCATCGGAGCTCGCAAAGGACTTCGCGCGCGTGTACGAGCTCTTCCCGCGCCTGAAGGAGCGGCTGACGCAGCGTGCCGGGACGCTCTCGGGCGGCGAGCAGCAGATGCTGGCGATCGGCCGGGCGCTGATGGCGCGGCCGACGGTGCTGCTGCTCGACGAGCCGTCGATGGGGCTCGCGCCGGTGCTCGTGGAGCTCGTGTTCAAGACGATCCAGGACATCAACGCGCAGGGCA